>CALBLZ010000086.1 GCA_937895715.1 uncultured Candidatus Berkelbacteria bacterium | reverse complement strand
TTTTCCTTTATATTAAAACGCCGTACAATCCAGCCTTTCCATCACCTCCAGGCAGCATTGTGCAGGTGCGAGAAACAGCAATGCGCATGCAGCAGCTGGCCAAGCGCTCAGGTATTCCAGTGGTGCTCGTGGGTCACATCACAAAAGAAGGAACGGTGGCGGGCCCACGAACACTTGAGCATCTCGTTGATGTTGTTCTCTACCTAGAGGGTGACGGCGAACACGATTTACGTGTGCTGCGAGCGGTTAAAAATCGGTTCGGAGATGTAAGTGAAACAGGTTTGTTTACGATGACCGAAACAGGACTACAAGAAGTCACAAATCCTGCCTCGTTCTTGCTACAAGAGCGGGTAGAGGCTCCCGGCTCGGTACTCAGCGTAGTGCTTGAGGGAAGTCGTCCGGTACTCATCGAAGTTCAGGCGCTAACGGTGCCGAGTGTGTTTGGCTATCCGCGTCGTACAGCCTCGGGTGTAGATCTTAACCGCCTCAATCTTTTACTAGCGGTACTTCAACGTCGTGCTGGTATTGATTTATCAAACCACGATGTCTTCGTGAATATTGTGGGCGGCCTAAAGGTAAAAGACCCTGCGGTAGACGCCGCCATTTGTGTGGCCTTAGCCTCAGCAAGAAATGAGATTGCTCTACCCAAAGAAACGGTCCTTTTGGGGGAGATTGGCTTGGCCGGAGAAGTGCGTAAAGTCGCCCGCCAAGAGCGTCGTGAAAAAGAGGTAAAGCAACTGGGCTACACGCTCATCACTGGGCAGCGCACCTTGCAGCAGCTGCTCCAACAAACCTTCGCCAATCGAAAGCGCTCAAAACCTACGGAATAGTAATACTGAGCTGTTGGCCAGACGTGCTCTCACGCCCGCCACTTGCGTCTACAGGCCGCAGAGAGAAGTAATAGGTACCAGGTGCAAGATTATCTACTGTTGCCTGCCCGGGCGTGTTTGGGGTGGCTGTGACAGTGCGGAGCAGTGCTCCAAGTACGCCAGCGTTGGGTGACTGGTAGAGGCGAACACCTGCCAGGGCCGAATCGGGGGGATTTGTCCAGGTTAGAGTTACACTCTTGCCAACCCGCATGATGCTCGGGTTGATTACGGGGCTTAATGGACCAGAGTTTCCGCTACCGGATACTTTGTTGGCGCTAACCTGTTCGCTGCGCGTAAGGTTAAGATCATTCATGACCCGCGCTGTAAAAATGTGAGTACCATTAACCAGGGCGCTTGCGTTGTAATCAATTCGCCACGGCGCGCTCGTTCTGGTTCCTACGAGTACGTTGTCTACATAGAACTCAACTTGGGTGATCGGTCGGTTGCCGCCAACGGAGACTTCGATTGAGGTGCTGTCTGCAAATGACTCGCCTGACTTTGGTGTTACGAAACTGAGCGTCGGCCGGTTTTCCTCTGTGTGTATGTCATCAAACTCGGTTGGAGGTTTTACACCACCACCGTTTGCTTGGGCCCACGCTTGTACCGGGTTCTCCCAGTTAGGGTTGTTTGGCTGCTCAGACGTGATATTAAAGAATACTCGTTCCTCTACCAGCTCTGCAGGAGTAAGGTCGGTAGCAAGCTTTCCAGTTGTTCGGTCTATGCGCACCTTAATATGGACATTGTCCTTTTCTGTAGGAATCTGCCATGGGGCAAAGATATCTTTAACGCGCTGGTTTTCTGGACTTTGATCTGTTGGAAGTTTTCCGGAAAGGAAATCGATGGTTAGCTCTTGAATGGTGCTCGGTCTGTTGAAATTCTCAACAGGCTTCCCCTTGAGGTACTCCTTCATGAAGCGATTCCAAATTGGTCCGGCAACATAGGAGCCATCGGCACCTGCGGTCATTGTTTTGTTTGGCTCGTTGTTTCCTACCCAGACAACTGCGGCAATCTGTGGAGTGTATCCGGCTGTCCACGCGTCGCGGTTACTGTTGGTTGTTCCGGTTTTTGCTGCCACAGGGCGATCCGGTAGGGTAAGGGTGTTTCGAGTGCCAAAGACAGGGGAGCGGGCGGTGTTATCAGACAGAATGTTACTTATCTGGTAGGCAACTTCTGGCTCAATGGCCTTGGTGGGTTCCGTTTTACGGAAATCCTTAATAATCTCACCATTCTTCTCGATAGTTAGAATTGGCCGGAGCTCGTGGTGCACACCTTCGTTAGCAAAGGTGGCATAGGCACTCGCTAGTTCTACGGGTCGCACTTCTCCTGCTCCAAGCACAAGCGACAGGCCGTAATCTGCAGGAGCGTTGGTAAAGGACTTGATTCCCATCCGGTCTGCTGTGGCAATTGCATTGCTAATCCCCACGAGGTGGAGGTTCTTAACAGCAGGAATATTGAGAGACTGCGCCAGAGCGTTGCGGTTGGTTATTGGGCCACGGAACTGTCCGTTGTAGTTTTTTGGTCGGTAGTTTCCAAAGTCTGTATCGAGGTCGAAGGTAATTGAAGCTGGGCTTTTTTTGTTCTCTTTATCGAAAGCGGTGGCAAACACAATTGGCTTGAAAGCAGAGCCTGGCTGCAAGAGGGCGTTTGCAAAGTTGGTGTTACCGGAGCGAGATGTGTCGTAATCGATGCTCCCGACCATTGCGATAATTTCACCCGTCTTTGGGTCGACGGCAGTGAGAGCGGCGTTACTTGCTTGGTACTTTTTGACCGTTCCTGGCCCCATTTCTTTCAAAATGTTCTCAGCGAGGGTTTGCGCCTCTAGATCAATGGATGTAGTCACAATGTAGCCAGCCTGGTCGAGCTTGAGCTCAGCCCGCTGGGGGTCTTCGTCCATAAATTTGAGGAGCTGCTGGCGAATATAGAACACAAAGTGCGGAGCAACCAGGTTACTCTTGCGAGTAAATGCAGGATTCTCGAGGTTAGGCGCCGCTAGCTTTGCAGCCTCTGCCTCTTCTTTTGTAACCAGACCAAGTAGCTCCATGCGATCGAGGGCGTAGTCTTTACGAATAAAGAGATCCTCGAGGTTGTCGCCGTATGGCGAGTAGTAGCTTGGCTGCTGTGGAATAGATGCCAGTGTTGCTGCCTCAGAAAGGGTGAGGTCGATAGCGTGTTTACCAAAGAAGTTTTGGGCAGCAGCTTCGAGGCCGTAAATATTTCCGCCGAATGGAATCTCGTTGAGGTACCCGGTGAGGATTTCTTCTTTTGTGTATACCTGCTCAACCTCAATTGAAAGGATCAGTTCCCGCAGTTTGCGGTCGGTGGTTTGCTCATCGGTAATGAGCGCGTTCTTTACGAACTGTTGGGTAATGGTTGAGCCGCCACCGCAGTAGGTGCCACGCACCTTACACCAAGCGGCTCGACTGAGGCCGCGTACAGAAAAGCCAGGGTGGGTGTAGAAGTCCCCATCCTCGAGTGCGATCGAAGCTTTCTTTGAGAAGTCGTTGATCTGCTCTGGTTTGAGGAGGGTGCGATTTTCTTCTCCGTAGAATGAGTAGATTAGCTTACCAGTGCGGTCGAGAATTTTGGTAGATTCAGCAACTGAACGGTTAGAAAGTTGGCGTGGGTTGGGAAGATCTCGTACGTAGTAGGCAAAGAGTCCGGCTATACTCAGGGAGAAGACAGCAATACCAGCGCCGAACACAATAAAGATGCCGCGCCAGGTTACGCGAGGTTTCCAGTGAAATGGCCAGTACCAGGGTCGTGGGCCAGGGAGTCTGGTGAAGAGGGGGTTATCTTTTTTGGTACTACCCTTTGCTCCAGGTTTAGCAGTACGCAAAAAACGGTTGCTCGGCAGAGGTTTGCGAGCAGTATCTCCAGTGGTACGAAGTGCCAGGGGATTGAAGCGCGAAGTGGGACGTCGAGGACTACGTCGTGAAGACTTCATATGATTGAAGCATACCAGAAGATCAGGTAAAGTTACAGTATGCAGCTCCAGTTTTCCCTCAGTGATTGTTTCGAGTATCTCGTAGCCGATTCTGTAGATACAGAACGGGTTTGGAAAGATGCGGAAAACGGCAAAGTGCTAAAGGTAAAACTGGGCATCGACCCAACCAGCGTCAATATTCACGTTGGGCGAGCTATTCCACTCTGGCGGCTCCGAGCGTTTCAAGAGCTTGGTCACCAGATTCAAATTGTAATTGGTGATTTTACTGCGCTTGTCGGCGACACCTCAGACAAAGACAGCAAGCGCCCCATGCTTACTCCTGAGCAGGTACAAGCTAATCTTGTAGATTACGAAAAACAGTTGTGGATGGTGCTCAATCCAGAGAAAAAGGATCAAGTTACGTTCCGCTACAACTCCACTTGGCTTGGTACCCTTACCTTCAGTGAGATTGCTGAACTAGCCGATGTGTTCACGGTGAACCAGTTTATTAAGCGTGAACTTATTGCTCGGCGAATCGAGGCTGGCAATCCGGTGAGTATGCGCGAGATGCTCTACCCAATCATGCAGGGCTACGATTCTGTAGTGCTCGAGTCTGACATTGAGATTGGTGGCTCCGATCAGTGGTTTAACCTGCTGGCTGGGCGTTCTCTTCAGGAATACAAGGGGCAGCCAGCACAGGCAATCATTACGAATGTACTCATTAACGGCACTGATGGGCAAAAGATGAGCTCAAGTGTTGGCAATGTGATAAGCCTGAATCAACCTGCGTTCGGAATGTTCACACAAGGGATGCAGATTGCAGATAGCATGCTTAAAGAGAGCCTAAACATCTTCCCGCGGTCGGCCTACCCATTCACCCCAGAAGAGCTCGATGCGCGGTTGGCATCAGGAGAGAATCCAAAGAATCTCAAACAAGAACTGGCAGTGCGCATGGTTGATTTGTTCTACGGGGACGGACAAGGGAACGAAGCTCTGGCACGTTGGGAGCGCGAACGTAGCGAGCTTCCCAGCGACATAGCAGAGTACTCAGTTACAGGCGAGGTGATGCTCACCCAACTGCTCGTTGACTCTGGTTTAACTCCAAGCAAATCTGAAGCACGTCGATTAATTGAACAGAAGGGTGTGCGTATTGAGGGTGTTGTGCAAGAAACCGATCTCCTCCTTGCTGCAGCGTCTCTCACAGGTAAGGTTCTTCAGGTAGGTAAGCACTCATTCGTACGACTGGTTTCATGACAAACTCTCCTCGACAGTACTTGCTCACTGCGCTGCAGCAGCTCTGCGCTGCGCGTGATTGGCAGTGGCCAGATGGCGTGCAGGTAGATGAGCCACCTGCCCATGTAGGCGCAGATTACGCGACAAATATTGCGCTGCAGATTAGCCGCACACTTGGTCAGCCGCCTCGGCAGATTGCAGAAGGGCTGGTGCCAGCTCTTCTTGAAGACGCCTGCATTGAAAGTGCAGAAATTGCCGGGCCAGGATTTATTAATGTGAAATTTACCGATGGGTTCTTTATCGAGAGCCTATCTGCACTGCGGGCCGACGAACGGCTCGGCGTGCCAGTTCTTTCTTCTAAGCGAGTCGTTATCGATTTTGGTGGGCCTAACGTTGCGAAGCCACTTCATGTGGGTCACTTGCGGTCCAGTATTCTAGGGGAAAGTTTAAAGCGGATCGCGCGGTTTGCTGGCGATACGGTATACGGCGATATCCACATGGGTGACTGGGGTACTCCAATGGGGATGCTTCTAGCGTACTTGCAGAACGAGCACCCAGACTGGCCGTATTTTCAGGAAGGCTTTACCGACGTATCAGGTGAATCTCCTGTTTCAATTGAAGATCTAAAAACACTGTATCCACTGGCTGCTGCCAAGTTTAAAGAAGATCCAGAGTTTGCCAAACAGGCCCTTGCCGCAACGCTTAAGCTGCAGGGCGGCGACTTTGGACTAACGGCTCTTTGGAAGCATTTTGTAGATGTTTCGGTTGTTGCGATTAAAGAAAACATGGACGAGCTCGATGTTGAGTTTGACTGGTGGTATGGCGAGAGTCACTACCACGATCGGATTGCTCCTTTGGTAGAAAAGCTGCGCACCAGCGGAGCTGCCGTTGAGAGTGATGGCGCCTTGGTAATTCCGATTGCAAGCATGCCCGATGAGCCGCCAATGATTCTTACAAAATCTGATGGAGCTTTCTTGTATTCAACAACCGACCTTGCTGCCGTAGAAGAGCGGGTGAGTGTGGATAAACTCGATTTACTGCTGTATGTAGTGGATCAGCGTCAAAAGCTACATTTTCAGCAACTTTTTGCAGTAGCTAAGCAGGTTGGGGTTGCTGCTCCGGAAACCCACATGGAACACCTAGGGTTTGGTACGGTAAATGGCCCGGATGGCAAGCCATTCAAAACTCGTGCCGGGGGAGTTATGCAGCTAAAAGACCTGCTTATCCTCGCGCATGAGAAAGCTGAGGAGCGGCTGGCTGAAACCGAGACAGCTCGCGAGTACCCTGAGGACGAGCGCAAGCAGGTGGTACATGCTGTGGCGCTTGCCGCTTTAAAGTATG
>CALBLZ010000084.1 GCA_937895715.1 uncultured Candidatus Berkelbacteria bacterium | reverse complement strand
ACCCCCGGGAGTGAGACACGAGGCGCTACCTCAATAGCTTTCGGGGAGAACCAGCGATCTCCGAGCTTGATTAGCCTTTCACTCCGATCCACCGCTCATCCTCGTCTTTTTCAACAGACGTAGGTTCGGCCCTCCAGTGGGTGTTACCCCACCTTCAGCCTGGCCATGGATAGATCGCCCGGTTTCGGGTCTACTCCCAGCGACTCAAGCGCCCTGTTCGGACTCGGTTTCCCTGCGCCTCCCCGATCGGTTAGGCTGGCCGCTGAAAGTAAGTCGCTGACCCATTATACAAAAGGTACGCCGTCACCTTCCAAGGAAGGCTCCGACTGCTTGTACGCATACGGTTTCAGGGTCTATTTCACTCCCCTCGCCGGGGTTCTTTTCGCCTTTCCCTCACGGTACTGGTTCACTATCGGTCGACCACGAGTATTTAGCCTTGGAGGATGGTCCCCCCATGTTCAGACAGGGTTTCACGTGCCCCGCCCTACTTGTTTCAGCCTTAGTCTCGCCTTCGGGTTTTTGGATACGGGGCTGTCACCCGCTGTGGCCGGCCATTCCAGACCGTTTTCCTAACTTGAAGGTTAGCTGCTGATGGCTGTTCCGCGTTCGCTCGCCGCTACTGACGGAATCTCGGTTGATTTCTGTTCCTCCGGGTACTGAGATGTTTCAGTTCCCCGGGTTCGCCTCCCTTCCCTATGGATTCAGGAAGGAATACCCTTGCGGGTGGGTTTCCCCATTCAGAGATCTCCGGATCAAGGCTTATTTGCCAGCTCCCCGGAGCTTTTCGCAGGCTGTCACGTCTTTCATCGCCTGTGGTCGCCAAGGCATCCACCGTATGCGCTTGTTCGCTTGACCCCTTAACCCGCAATCCTGTGGCGCGGCTGATCGCGTCAGTGCGCTTCAGGCGGGGGTGGGCCGCACGTCATCTTACTTCCCCACGCTCGTTCTATTGAGCGTGTTCGCTTCGCACCTTCCAGATTGTTAATGAACCGTGGCATTGCCTGAGCGGGTGTTTTGCCCAGTCCTGCCGATGAAACTCAAGTTTTGCCGGTCACACTGGCACCGTTTTGGTGCCGGCGGTTGCGGGGCGGGGTGGTGGAGCCAGGCGGGTTCGAACCGCCGACCCCCGGCTTGCAAAGCCGATGCTCTCCCGGCTGAGCTATGGCCCCACGCTGGTGGGTCTGGGTGGACTCGAACCACCGACCTCACCCTTATCAGGGGTGCGCTCTAACCGCC
>CALBLZ010000083.1 GCA_937895715.1 uncultured Candidatus Berkelbacteria bacterium | reverse complement strand
CAAGAACGGCTGGGAAGATAGCAGGAAAAACAACCAGCGCCACAAGTGCTGAATACAACGCAAAGCGAACGCTCACTGAGGGGCGCTTGGTTTGACCAGATGTCTTCGGCGTGTGGTTCTGTAACATGGTCACCTCTTATTATAAGGAGTGGAACCAGATTGGGTCAATGAATTTTGTTCAAGAAGAAGAACAAAAAACCGGCTATGTGAGCCGGTTTCTCCTACCCATAAAACTAGTTGATAATTAGCTTTTCTTGAGAAACTTTGAAATACGCTCTGCAAGCCTAAAACGGAAGCTTACCCAACGTAGAGCGAGTACCAAAATGGTAATTGCTAGTAGCGCAATGAGCACAATGTACGGATTGATGTACACAACATCCTCGCGGTCAAAGCTCGGACGGGCGTTTCCATCGGCGCGGTACTCTGTTACCAGCTCGTAGATTCCAATTTGCTGATACCAGGGCTCGCTGTCTACTATCTTGAGCGGGGTGCCGTAGAATCGCTCTACACCGGGCAGCACGTAACTCGAATCCTCGTTAACCGTACCGCGCGCAATGATCGTCTGGCGTGGGCTGAGCAGCAGAATGCGCCCCCGCGGAGCTGTGTGTACTTCCCCCGGGTTCTGAATAGAGAGTGTAGCTTGTGTTGGCAAGCGAAAAAGTGTGTTGTCAGACTCAACACTCTTGAGTGCAAGTTTCTCCTCCCCCCTACCGTTCAGACGAACCATAAGCAGCGAACTTATCGCAGGCTGTACCCCTAGCGTGCCGGTAGCCAGCGGATCGGCTACTTGTGCAACTACCGCCCCGTAGTAACCTGTAGGTGGCAGTTTTGGGTCGGCTGTAATTGCAACTTTAATCGTATACAGTTCCCCCGACTCAACTATAGCTTTATCGGGCGTTACTAACCGGGTGAACGGCGAAAGTCGAAACGCTCCTTCGCCAGGTTGAAGAAACTGAATCTGACCTTCTTTTCCAGTAGTGGAGAAATCGCGAATGCTAAACGTAACCAAGCGAGATTGTGGCTCGTTGTTCTGAAACTCGAGGGAAACAATGGTCTCTTGCCCATTGGCCTCAAGCACAAGATTCTGAATAACCGGATTGAGCTTAATGCCACTCATACACCCAGCCTATCAGAAGTTTGGTGTCGCAATTAGTATGGCAGTTTCAGTGTAATCCTTAGCTGCAGGTGTGGTATCAGAGATTTTTGCCTTAACCAGGAATGATCCACGGCCTGATTCTATCGCGCCAGCCGACGTATACATTGGGTTGAGTGAAGTAGTGACCCCACCCACATTGTCTGCGCTGCCATCATACGGTGACTGCGCAGTAAGTGGGCCACCTGAGCTCTGGGTTACGCTGTCACTCCGAAACCCAAACCCTTGTTGTACGACGCCGCTTGCTAAGTTTGCAGTTGCCGAAGCAATTGTTGCGTTAGCGGCCACACTAAAGAGACCCGAGTACACGCCTCGCACGTATACGGTCACCCCATTGGCGGCATGTGTGGAGATATCAAACCATACCTTGTTGCTCGCGGTAATAACGGTATTTTGCTGGAGTGTCCCCAGATCTACAACGAATGGCGGGTCTGTGTCGGTATCCGTTGCTGCCACGTCTACGTCAAAGGTTAAGTCTGCGGCAGTTGTGCTCGCACCAATTGATGACTCACCAAACCCTGACTCGGTAAATTCACCTTGGAGTGCCGTAACCTTAGTTTTAAATGTTATGTTTGGATTTAACCCCACAACGTAATCACCAGTGACCCCTCCCCAGGCAGCAAAGGTCATGTAATCCTCAATTCCGAGCGCTCCACCCACGGTGAAGTCGCTCTGCACATACTCGGTGGTTGCCCAATCATCATCACTTATCGCTACAGCAAACAGCACCGAGTCTGCTCCTGTTGTTGGGTTATCGGATGGGTCAACAATAATCCGGAGCTTATTGGTAAATCCACCGTCGTTAATCCAAGTTGGCGCAGGAGGCATGCTCGTGCCCATAGTATTGCCGAGACCGGGGTTAATCCCCCGCGTGGTACCTAGAATCTGTTCTGAGAGATCAAACCCACCAAGCATTCCGTAAAGCTGGTAGCTTGCTGAGCTTCCTTCTCCCCCACCCGCATTGAAATCATATGCCTTGAGTTCGTACGTGGTGCTAGCAGGCATGGCAAACAGAAGATTGGCGCCAACGCTCAGCTGGAGAAATTTCTGCAATAACCGTTTGATGCGCTGCTTCATGCTCTGATTCTAGCGGAACTCGGCAATAATTGGATCGACCTTTGCCGCATCTTGTGTGGCTTTTTTGTCTTTACGGTAGAACTTAGAAAAGTCTTGGAGCTGCAAGTCGTAGACACCTCTTTTCTTACTTTTCACATCAATGTACGCAATCACCGCACGAGAATTCCATCCTGGCGGAGGTAGTGCCCCTGCAAGTGTGAGGGTGCCAACAGTATTGTCGATAAATAGACCACCTGGCGGCACAATGTAGAACGGGTTAAGTGAGGCATCGATCCCGAGCACTTCAAAGGCAGTCGGATCAAATTTCCAGACTAGCTTGATGGCGTTTATTGTAGTGTCCGGGGAAATTATCACTCGCAGGCGCTGTTCAGTGCCCACAAACGGCGAGCTACCCGCAGGTAGAGCTGGCGAATCGGGATCGCGCAGCTTGTTCCAGTCCGGGGCAGGGCTGACCAGTATTCCAGGCCAGAGCAGCAAAATAAGAATCCCAACTACTAACCACCGATTCCAAAGACGAATCCGCTCCACATCAGCTGCAGTGAGGCGCATGCGTGGACTCATAGACCCGTCCACTGCTCGTACATAATCGTGAGGTCAGACCCATTAAGCGCTCCGTCTCCGTTAATGTCGTCGTAGCGTTCTGGATTTACCGCGTAGCGGTAATCTTGCATTAAGAGCGATAGATCAATCATATCCACTACACCATCCTGGTTAATATCCGCATTTGGAGTTACCAGTACTGTCCCTTTTGTAACCCCACTCTCACTACCGCCTGCCGTCCGTGCAAACACCTCGACCGCGTGCGGAGCAAGGGTCATGAAAGGATCAAGCTCAATAGACCACTCACCGCGAGAATCTGTTACTACATCGGTGCTCACCAACTTCCCATCAAGTATCACGATCAGCTGTGTATTTGGAGCCGAGCCGCCTGAAATTTTTTGATACAGAAAGCGCTTTACCTGCTGAGCCTTGCCAAGGGTAGGCGAGAGGATCACACCGTCTTGCTTTGTTTGGGTAAGCGCAACAACAGCTGGGGTGATGGTTGTGATTCCAGACGTACGACCAAAGCTATCTACCACGACAATCTCGATGGTTTGCTTGCCCTGGGGGAGGCCAGTAAGATTCTTGCCAAAATACCCTGCCTGATCTGAGCCGGTTGTACCAATCAACACGCCGTTTCGGTAAAAAGAAACGAGCGCATTTGGCACGGCCTGCCCCCTAACCAACACTGAACCAAAGCGCAGAGGCACCTCCGCTGAGATCGTGACACCGCCATCAATAGGAGCAATGGTCGCAGCAGCGAAGGCGGCGGGAGTAGATATAAGAGTGAGAAGAATACTGACTAATGCGCCCCACCGCATGATTAGTGTCCTTTCGTCAGAACTCTAAAAGCAAGCGCGATGCGACGTCGCGCAACTATCACCAGAACTAAGATTAATGCCCCGATCACAACTGGCAGCCAAGGAAAAGCAAAGAAACTCACTTCAGCAATGAGCGGCTGGTTTCCGGTACCGTATACCGCAACAAACTTTGCGGTGTAGTAGATGCCCCACGGATTCTTTTCTGGCCAGATGATGGTCATGCGTCGATCCTTACCAGGAAAGACATTCTTTCCATCAAGAATTTGCTCAGCAACCTTTTTGCCGAACATGTTGTAGATAGCCATGGTGCCAACTGGACGCACGTTAACGTTCCCCTGGTTTTGGACAAACAGGTCAAATGCCATCGGACCGTTGTTGATGTAGGAGTCGCTCATACCGAGCTTGAACGGATCGTTGCGGGCAACCAGTACGGTCTTGCTTGGATCAGTACTCGGTGATTCCTCCCAGTCACCTGTATAGCGACGCGCACTAAAGCTTGTGATCGAAGCCTTCTCGGTTGCATTACCACGGACCGTTAGAATCATAAGCGAGCCAACACGCTGGACAACCTGAGCGCCTGTAGCTGCCGAACTACCTACGGACTTAGCTTGGTAGATGATTGAAGCAAAGTAGCTACCAGGAGCCGCATCTTTTGGAATAGTGAGGACAAACTTGGTCGACGTTGTTTGCTGTGGTGTAAGAGAAATTTCAGAGTCAGAAAAGCTGAACCACTTGGCTATATTCCCCGGCTCATCTTCTTCTCCCTGGTGGAGCTGTGGCACACCTTCGCTACCCTCAACGGTGAAGCGTTCAACTACTGGAATGTAGCGCACCGTATCGTTTGACTGGTTGCGTAGCCGAATCGTCTCTTCAACCACATCCCCCGGGTTAACGGTAATATCGAATGATGGTGGGGTGAGTGTTAAGCCAACTACCGAATCAGCTGCAGCAGCCGGAGCTACCCAAAATCCTGACAGTACAAGCAGTGCTGTCAGGATAATTCGGCTAGAGATGCGGCGTGAAGGCATGATACAGATTGGCAGCCGCCCCCCAGGCTGTCAAAACAAATTAGTAGAGAGGAGTTGCTGTGTAAACAAGCGTTGTCTGGTAGGTACCTGAGGCTGTAAGTGGTCCAAATCGGAATCCGTAAGCAATATCGGTTGTTTCACTTGCAACTGGTGTTGCACTAAAGGCGACCTCAGATGCAGTATTACTGAAACCGGCGAATGTGTCAGCAGCTGCAAAACGGGTTGTAGTACCTGTTCCGAGCACACCATCACTCGAAGTATAGCCGAAACTTTCGGTAGGTGTACCAAACGCAGCTGGGGTAGCGTTAGAGCCAGAATGATCAGTGACAGTTTCTGCACCGTTAATTTGGTTTACCATGTCATCACCCGCAACCGTACCACGGGCTGTAACTGTATAGCCAAGCGAGGCATTCGTACTTACCGTCATGCGCTGTGCGCAGTAGTAGGTAGTAGCTAGTGTCATGGTTGACGGGAAGGAAACAGCAGTAGCAGACGAAGAGCAGCTGACATCTGGAGTGATCGTAGTTTTGACTGCAGTAGTGTGGCCCGCCATGGTAAAGGTAAGGATTGGGTCGACGACGGCGGTAATTGTTACACCGCTGGTTACCGCGAGTGTTACAACCACACCATCTGTCGCGCCAGTTGAACAGTCGTTACTGGTGTACGTATTTAACCGCGCAAAGAAGGTTCCATTGGTAAGTCCAGCACCACTCGGGTTGGTAATGGTAGTAATTGGAATAGTGGCAGCTGTGGCAGTTGGAGTCTGCGGCGCTGCTGCAGTCAGCCTGAGATCACCGTTTACGGTATTGTCGAGGGTCCAGTTGCCATCAGTGAGGCCGCCGCCGGTAATTGTGCCCTTTGCTGCTGACGTGCTCAACAAAGCTGTTGGAGCGGAAAAAGCACCTGAGGCTGTAGTGGCAAGCTGAATGCGAATACACCGAATGGCCGTAGTGCTTGGAAAGGTAAACCTTGTAGTGTATGTGGTGCTCGCCTGACTCGGCCGAGAATCACTCAGGGTAACGCTTGCAGAGGTAAGGTTAGCAGCGTAGGCAGCTGGTGCAACGTATGAGAAGCTCGTAACCATGAGTAGGCAAATAGCCAAGGTTACAATCCGTTGAGTGGGTTTAAGAAACATAAGTTGGAATACTTAAATGAGACTGCGTGTACTTACAAATAGTTTACGCCACTACTCAGGGCCATGCAAACTAGTGCCCTAGTTTCCACCAGACTGCACCAACTTTGCTGCCTTGAGCCGGTCGAGTAATTGCTGGAGTTCCCGGCTCTGAGTATTTGCCACACCTTGTTCCACCACCCGAATTGCCTTATCAAGCTGCTTATCTTCTTCAAGCATTAGCGCCAAATTACTGTACGCAGCCTGGTACTTTTTATCTATACCAAAAGCTGACCGATAGGCTGTTTCGGCTTCGATGATTCGTTCAGCACGCTGTGCGCTTTCGCTATAGGCCCAATCTCTGTACATGTTCCCAATACCGTTCCATAAGAAAGCTGGCTCGGTACTTGTCCTGATTAGTGCCCTAAACCCAGTAATTGCTTCATCGTATTTTTTCAGCCGGTACTTTACCAAAGCCAGCTGCACTTGGTAATCAACTTTTGCTTCCTTTGCAACAGCTTGCTCATATGATTTTTCAGCAGCCGCTAGATCGCCCTCATCTTTTGCTTTCTTTGCCTGGGTTGCCAACTCATCTGCTGAGTAACTTACTTCTTCAACACTGGTTAGCTCGCGATACTGCAATACTCCTCCAATCACACCACCTCCAAGGGCAACAACGATAAAACCGAAAACCCCCACCAAGATTACTACCAGAAGCCAGCGCCACCAGCGTATTTTGCCTCGCACACGTTTTGCTCTTGGAGCCTTAGGGGCGGCTGGCTTAGTCGCTGGCACCTCAGGTACCACAAAACTACTGGCGGGAACCGGTTTTACTTTCCGTGTTTTCTGAATATCGGTGAGACGTTTTGCCATATTCCACCTAGAGTTGGCCAAGCCAACCAAAGTTATTGCGGATTTGTCCAAAGATAAGATCAAGTAGTGATATTGGTTGCACTGGCGCAAGCACTAAGTAGTCTGGGCTATTAGCAATATTCCCGGTGCGGTCACGAGCCACAATTCTAAAGTGGTACGACTGCCCTGGTTCAAGACCAGGGATAACCAGAAACTTTGCTCGACTAAAGGTGTTGTCTGTCTCAACTTTCTTGTCGTATGGGCCACTTGCACCCGGACCATACTCAATTACAACCTTACACAATTCTGAACACTCAGCCGATACCAACACCTGGACTGTCTGACGACTTCCCAAATCGATGGTTGTATCGTTACGAATATTCAAAATTTCTGGCGGTGTTCCATCCGGCAGCGTAGTAAATGAGAGGGTCGGTGAAAGTGCTTGGTTACCAAAGATGTCCTTACCTACCGATGCAACCGTATACGCAGCAGCACTTTCCAGATCCGTTAGTTGGTAGATGTGTTCGGTTACCAGGGCGTCATTACCTCCACTGAAGCGTTTTCCGATGAAGCTTTTGTCGGGGTGATCCTTAATTTCATATCGCAGCAGTTCATCAATATTACTTGACGAGCGCCAGGTTAAGAGAGCGCTATCAGCAGTAATCTGAGAAACTGTGAAGTCGAAGATTTGAGGAATAACTACTGTAGCAAAGACTTTTTCATCAGACTGCAGCAGGTTTCCTGCTTGGTCTACACCCGACACACGCAGGTAGTAGGTAGTACCGCTAACCAACCCCGTAAGACGCATAAGGTGCGATGTAGAAGATGCAGACTCTTCGAACTTAGTGTCATATGTAGCACTCGACGTTCCCATTTCCACCACGGTAGTACTAGATGTAGAGGTAGTCCACTGCACAACTGCCGAGGTTAACGTAACGTCTGTAACCGAGAACCCAGAGATGAACGGAGAGTTTGGCGTAGATAGCGCCGTTTCTGCGCTAAGCGTAGTGTTTCCCGACGCGTCACGAGTTTTCACCCGCCAGGTATAGGCCTGTGCAGGCTGCAAACCCGAGATTCTAACCTGGTGAAATAGGGTGAGATCATCCGCGCGACCAATGGCGTTCTCCGTGACATCACTTGTGCCATACTCAACAACCGTGCTTGCAACTTCGTTGGTCTCCCATGTTATGGTTACAAGACTTGCTGAATCGATCGAAATAAACGGCCCGGTGGTAATTACTGGGGGAATAATATCACCCGGGTCGGTTTCAAACGTTTTCTCTGGAGATTCAACTGAATTTCCATCAATATCTACGGATCGAACCTTGTAGAAATACTTTGTCCCCTTGATTAACCGCTCCATCGGTACCACGTGGGTACTGACATAGCTTGCTGGAATCAACTCTCCAAATTGCGTGGTGTAACTCCCGCTAGCGGTTCCTAAGAACACCACAGAACTGCTCGTTTTATCCGTTTTCCAGGTGATACTTGCGGTAACGGTTGTAATGTTTATCGCCGTTGGTTGCTCAGTGATTATTGGCGGAATTGACGCTGTTGCACTGTACACAACTCCGGTATTGCCAAAAAACACCGAGTCTAGGGTGTAGTTACTCGATTCAAATCTTGATGGCGCATCGTCAGGTGTGGCTGCAATACCTGGCAAAAAACTTGCGAAAATCAGTGGCACAGTCAGCACCACCAGGCAGAATGCGCGGACGAGCTGAATGGCAAGCTTATTCATGTCGAATCGCTTGGATTGGATTGAGCTTAGCAGCTCGGTTGGCTGGATAGATTCCTGTGATAGAAGCTATGAGCACCGAGAATCCCATTGCAGAAGCAAGCAGGTACCAGTCGTTCACAAACAACTTCGGCACAATTCCTTCTGCGATGAGCGCCAGCACTTGGAACGTCAGAATAGTTAGGTACTGAAAAGCAAACGCCAGGCCAATTCCTACTGCGCCTCCAAGTATCCCGATTAATAGTGCTTCCGTGAGAAACAATCTGCGCACGTCAGACTGTCGCACGCCAAGCGCCTTCATAATACCAATTTCTCTGGTTCGTTCCAGGAGGCTAACGGTAAGGGTGTTAAACATACCAATACTAGCCACGATAATCGCTATTGCCCCCAAGACCCCAAGCGTCCACTGAATGTAACTAAAGACGGTATTTATATCATCCACCGTATCTACGACAGTCTGCACCTTGTACCCCTTGGAAATCACCGCGCTAGAGGCAGGTTCAATATCAGCGATTGTTTTCACTAGTACTTTAATATGCTCGTAGTTCGGTCGCCCCTCTTGTTTGAGAAGAGTTTCAAAGTACTGGCGTGGCACGTACACAGCAGCAGCGCTGGTGTCAGCAACAATACCGCGGACGATTACATCCTTAATCGGCTCAACGATGCCGTACCGTTTTGCATCGGCTTGTAGGTCAAATGTTATGAGCGGTGTCTTTGCGGTATCCAGCTCGAACAGACGAAGGAACTGCGTAGTCACGAGCATCACGTTCGTGTCACTTTCGTTAAACGGAACCCCAGTTACCACCTTAGAACGCTCGTCGAGACCGAAGTAGTCTGGGTCTACCGCCACAATGGTGATTGAAGCACGCTTGTTTCCAAATGCAGCTTCTCCCGCAACGGTAAGGCGCGGCAGCGCTTTAGCAATCTGGGGGATTTCTCTTACTTTGGAGAGCCCGACATCATTCAAAGGGAAGAAATCGTTGTTCACCGTTGTAACGGTAAAGGAAAGCAGGGTGGTGGAGTTACGCACACTATCGATTGTGAGCACCCGCAACCCAATCCCAAGCGTGAGCAGATACACCAGTACCGCCACACCAAAAGCGATGGCACCAATGGTAAGCATTGAGCGCAGCCGATTACGTCGAAGCGCACCCCAGGCCAGTGGGAGCATGTCGGTAAAGCGCATTGGGGCGACCCTACTCATGTTCTTCCCCTTCTACCTCTGGGTTGGTGGTCATTAATGTTCCATCGCGAATGTAGAACACTCGCGTTGCATGCTTCAAAAACTCACGGTTGTGGGTAACCAAGATAATCGTGCGCTTTTCTTGCAGGTGCAATCGAGAAATCTCACTCATTACCACATCGGCCGCCTTGGTATCAAGGTTTCCTGTCGGCTCATCCACCAAGAGTAGTGCAGGATCGTGCACCAGGGCACGTGCTAAACTTACGCGCTGCTGCTGCCCACCAGAAAGCTGGTTTGGATAGTGTCCTGCAAACTCAGCCAGGCCAAACCTATCAAGCATCTTATACGATTCATGCAGACGCCATTCTCTCGGCGCGCCTGATAGCATGAGTGGAAAGGCAACATTATCGAGCGCCGTAAGTGAGTCGAGGAGGTTAAAACTCTGAAATACTAGGCCGATTTCCTCACGGTGGTAGATTGCCATCTCGTCATCCGTAAACTTTTGGATGGCATGGTTGCGAATTCTGATTTCACCACGGGTTGGTGGCTCCAAGCCTGAGAGCATGTGGAGCAGGGTAGACTTACCGGAACCGGACGGCCCATAGATCACTACATACTCACCTTCTTTCACGCAAAAGCTAATCCCCTTGATTACCTCGAGGTAGGCAGCACCTTGGCCGTAGGCTTTGGTTAAATTGACTGCACGAAAAATCTCGCCCTCCTCATAGGGGAGGTCGTCGGTCGTCAGGGCGGGCATCCCAAGTTGGGCGGTGGGCTGTAAGCTTTTGCCTAACTCCTGCTGGATAGCCTCAACTAGCGGGTCCACTGACGTGTTCCCTCCTTGTTGAAACTCATAGGCTGCTGCAGTTTCCTGCGGGATGTCAGCCTCTGGAGACTCCCGTTCATCTACGGGAGGCATTTTCAGGGTCTCCATACCTGCTAGTGTACCACGAAGCAGGGTCTGTCGAGACTATTTTTTACCGTTTTTTTCTTTGCCCTCTACGGTTGCCCCAACCTGGGCGTAACGATCGTCAGAAGGGGCAGTAGATTCTTTAGCTTCTGTAGCTGGTTTCTCTAAGTATATTGGCAGGTGGAGTGTGAAGGCCGTTCCTTTGCCTTTTTCGGATTCAACCGTAATTGAGCCACCATGTTGCTTAAGAATACTCTGGGCCACAAACATACCAAGCCCGGATCCATTAGCAAACATTTTGCTTGCTTCTTCGCCGCGGGCAAATCTGGTGAACAATCGAGCTTTCTCTTCGTCGCTCATACCGATACCACTGTCTTGAATGGTAATGCGCACTTCGTCGGTACTCGATTCTGTACTTACCCGAACGAACCCTTCCTTTGTGTACTTAACGGCGTTATCTACAAAGTTATTTACCACCTCGTAGAATGATTTAGGATCTAGGAAACTATCGGGAATGACTGAGCGCTCTTCGTACGTAAGCTCAAGGCCTTTGTTATGTGCCAAGGGCTGCAGGGCACTCACCAGATCACGACACACTTGGCCAAAGTTTGAATTCTCCCAGTTGAGCTCTTTGCGACCCTGCTCAATACGAGAGATATCGAGGAGATCATTAACCATGTCTACCATGCGCTTGGTGCTCTTGAGCGCTTCGTCGAGCAGTTCGCGGTGTTCTTTGGGTAGAGCGTCAGCTTTGCGAGAAATCTCCTCAACAATCAGTGAGAGTGACCAGTGGATAATCGAGAGTGGCGTACGCAACTGGTGTGAGGCGGTATTTAAGAAGTCTGTCTTTTGCTTATCTAGCTCTTTAAGCTGCGTGTTGACTTCTTCTACACGTTTTTTTGCGGTAAGAGCCTCATTCTTTTGTTTGTATTCCTGGAAATAGAACTGCTTTAGCTTCTCTACCATCCCCTGAAACTCACGTGAGAGCTGCTCGAGCTCATCGTTCGTTTGAATATCTGGGTAAGCGTTAAGGTTGCCAGCGCGAATGGCCAGGGCAGATTCGGTAAGGGCAATAATCGGGCGTGTAAGCCGTGAGGTAAGGAAGTACGCAGAGAGGATACCCACAAAGATACCAAATGCGCCAAGGTACACAAAGAGCTCAGCTAGTCGGTTGAACTGGCCGTCAATTTCTTCTTCCTCGACACCAAGACGCAGCGTGTACACCGGCACATCCTTATTAAAGAATGCTGCAACGTAGTTGTAATAGGTAACCGTTTCACCGGCGGGATTCACACGGGTAACCTTACCCACAACTGTATCGCGCGTGACAATTACTTGATCTGTAAGCTCGTCTTTAACTTCTTTATCCTTGAGCGACTGTTCGCCGGAGAATGAGTCGTAGTAGACTTTATTGTTTTGATCCACCAGGAGCAGGTACTTTACCCCCTGTTGGCCTTCAACCCGCTGCAACGCCTTTCGAACTTCGTCTGGGCGATCACCTTCGAATGATGGGTACACACTGGCAACCAGGTTGTTCACCAGGATTTTGTAGGAGCCGTCAGTGATTTTTACGAAGCGCGGCCGAACGGTAAAAAAAAGGGTTACTGCCAGGAGCCCAATAATGACCGTGACAAAAAATCCCTGTGCTATTGCAAAGCGCAGTCGAACACTACTTCGTGGTTTCCAAACTTGTTCAGCGAACGATGAATACACGCCTCTCCTTTGCGTGCAACGAGCAAGCCTTACGCGTTGTTATTTGGCTCGCCTGGGCGCAGTACTTCAGACATAGGCTTTACATCTTCCATGGATGCAAAATCTTGATAGGCCGAAGTGCCCTCCGTTGCTTTTTCTGTTTTTGGTTGTTCTGGATCTGCCGTAGCCACTGGCTCCCCTGCTACTGGATCAGTTGCAGGCGTAGCTGTAGGTGTAGCCATTCCTTCTACAGCAACCGGAACAGGGTCGGCTGGAGCAGCTGGAACGGGTGCGTTTGGATCAACATCACCCTTCTCGAAGATCTCTTTGATTTTGCTCAAGATTTCAGCCGGTGAAAATGCCGCCTTCACAATATAGTCGATTGCGCCCAGCTCATGTGCTCGCTCAACATCTGCTTTTTGAGCAAAGTTTGAGAACACAATGATCTTTGGTAGCTTCTTTTGCTCGTCGCGGAGCTTTGTAAGAACATCGAAGCCACTCATTTTTGGAAGAAGTACGTCGAGCAGCACGAGGTCGGGTAGCTCGGGCTGTGTGAGGAGGTTGTACGCTTCTTCACCATCGTAGGCGTGCGCTACTTCGTAGCCCTCTTCTTCTAACTTCATGCCAATAATTTTGGCTAGCATCTGCTCGTCTTCGACAACAAGAATTTTAGGCATAGAGAGGGACACTAGGGTTACTTGCTGTTAGTTTGGCATATTCCGATTAGGCCGTGCAAGGTGTAAACTCGAATTACCATGAATACACTCTTTGAGGGACAACGGTTCGATTGGTTGGTTATTGCCGGATCAGCCCTTGCATCACTTATGATGGTGTACCTTTTTGTGCGTCTTTACCACACGAGAAGGCAGCTACGACGTATCGAAAAAAGCAGGCTTGATGTCTCCTTCTCACCAAAAATGGGGTTGTTGAGTGCAGATTTCAGCAATTTTCCTCATCCTCTCTGCTTAGTAGATGGTAAGGGTACCATTCTCTGGCAGAACGATCTGTTTGCCCAGCTTTCCGCACGAGGCGACATGGGCTGTATAGAAGACTTTGATCAGCACACTGGCGCAAGCCTCTGTGGCTTTGTAAGCAACCCTCACCTCCACAACCGAACAGTGAGCGTTCGACCAGGTGATGATTTGCCCGCACATGCTTGGCGTCAGTTTCAAATTGTTGATTGGCCCGCTAGCGCTAAGCGTAACGAGCACCAGCGCTTCATTGCCCTTGAAGAGCAAACAACTGCACAAGAACGAATGCTTGACCACTTTCAATTTGAACAGCAGTTCGTGCATTACCTACGCACAACCGCGCGACGACTTAAGGACCACGTAATTCGAAACCGTGCCCACCCCGACCCACTAGCGACTGACCTGAGTGAAGAACTTGAAGAAATGAGTGGAGTGTTAGAAGAGAGCTATGTAAAGCTTCGTACTCCCGCCCATTTTGGTGCTATAGATATCGGTGAGCTCTGTCAGAGTGTCCTGCGTGATATCCGGCCAGAACTTGGCAAAAAACGAGTGCAATTACTCACAACCTTTCCCTTTAAGAGCTGTGTGATGGCCAGTTACCACGATCTAGAGTTTGCTCTTCGTTCACTATTTGGAGGCCTTGCAACTGAGAGTAAGACTGGTGACACGCTACGAATTCACATGAGCAAGCACGGTCGAATGCTAAAAATTAGCTGCCACCTGAGTTCATGTATTTTTAAGCCAGCCGAACTCGCTGATCTCTTTCACTTTGGGGCTCATGCAGAAGGCCTACCTGTTAAGCGCAGACTACTCCGCCTGGAGATCTCGTTAATTAAACAGTTACTTGTGAAGCAGCACGGATCCCTTACTATCCATGCCGACAAAGAAATTGGTACCGACATTACGATGAGTTTTCCCATTGCTGGCGCAGTCGCAAAATAAGTCTCTGCAGCATAGTTGCTGAGTTAACCCCCTCGTACTTGAGCGAGTGCAAACGCAGTGCAACAAGTAGGTAAGAAGTAAGGTGGGGCAGTGGCCCCCTTTCTTGTATACGTGCTTCCTGTGGCTGTAATCGTGGTGGGGCGAGCGCTCCATGCGGAGCATACTGCAACTCCGCTGTTTGGTTTTTTGCGAGGTTCACAATTTGAATTGGCTGGTCTTCTGCCCAAAACCGCGCCTCGGTTGCTGCTTTAGCAGTGATCTCAAACCGATACACACCTTCTTGCTCAGGTACGAGCAGCCACGTCAGCTCGTCGGTAACGAATGACTCGCCGTCTAGCGGATCGGTATCGGTGTAGATGCGGCCATCAGGCGCTGTTACCGTAAGACTCACTGGACAATCAGCCACAAACCAAACAAGATCTTTACTTTCTCGCAAGCCGGTATCACTAGGTTTAGAAAACGTAGCATTTGGACGCAGGAGTTTGGTGACAGTCTCCGCTGCAAGGGCGGGAAGCTTTGCATGCACCCCATTAATCTTTAGCATGGTTGCCCAGGATAGCTGAGCACCTTCTGCGGGCACCGTGGCATCACCAGCGCCCTCCAGACTCATCTGCGTAAGGATTGCACCATCTTCCCAGGGCTGAGCGGGCTGGGGGCTCCCTACGCCGATTGAGGTAAGTGTTGTTTCGGAGTCTGAGTAGAGAGCTATGATTGGAACCAAGCGATTATTTTTTGCCTCAAGTGCCGCAAGGTTCTGCAGAAAAACGTTCTGCTGACTCTCCAGCGAATGAAGGATCCCGTCGCGCTTCAAAAAGGGATACGTAGGCAGTAGCTCACGCGCTGAAGGAAAGTATCGACGGATAGCTTCGCTCGGTGAATCGTTTCGTTTTTCGCGATACTGGTAGTAACGGACAAGTTGCAACAGAATCTTCCAGTCTGGAGGAGGTTTGCCCCCCTCCCACACCGAATATGACTTAGGCGAACCCTGGTGAGGGGTGCCGAGCGTGTAGATATGCGATACATCACCCTGGTAATGACTGGACTGTAGGTATGCCCTGGCCAGTAATCCGCCAAATGAATGTGCAACTATCGTAACCACACCCGACTGAGTTTTCTGTTTTAGGTCTGCAATTGCAGGTGCTATATAGTGTTCCACTATCTGGTCGGCAGGCAGTCGCCAATCGTAGTACGCAACCGTGAAAGGAATATGATTTTGAGTAAAGGTTTCAAATAGCTGCTGGTAACTTCTGGTAATTTGCTTACTAAATTTCCAACCAGTACGTTCGGCGGGCAAGGCTTTGGGGTTAATCAATTTTCCCAGATGTATCGACGTGGCATACCCTGGAATGAACAGTACCGGAGCCTCAGGTTCGCAACTTTTTGGGTCAAGCTCCAGAAGGTATGTGACGGCAACAACCTGTTCGACTACCACAAAACTACACCCCCGATCGCTACGCATGCCGTAGCTACCCAGATAGTTGTATGGAGCCAGCATCTGAATTCCTGCATGTGCACCTGGTGGAAAGGTTCCTTTGAAAATTGTGCCTAGGTGCTCAAGTCGGATTGCTGCGGTTGTAACTTGAAAGCCAGCTGATTTCATACCATGCCCTCGAAGCATGTTTTGGAATACCACACCATTAAAGAAATAACTTGCACCCCTAGCCTCTCCCATAATCTTGATGGTGTTATGTATGCCATCTTGCAGCACCACAGAGCGCAAAGAAAAACTAGGAGATTCTACAGTAAGCGGGCCTAGAAAGTTTACGAGCCTTACGTTAGCCAACTCAACTATTGAGCCTGGCAGAGCACGAATTGTGCCCCAATCGCCGGTTACGACTATTGGATTAGTAGCAGTGCCGAGCATAATTAGGTGCCCTGCAATGGTAATATCCCCCTGAGAAGCAAGGGTGATTACCACACCCGGTTCTACTACCAATGTATCGCCTTTAGCTACCGCGATACTTGCAAGTGAGTGAGTAGAGAACTTTCTAAATGTTTTGACCGTAGCAGCTCTTGCGCCTACCGGGGCGAGCGCCTGTGTAGAGAGGAGAACCACCAGGAAGATAAGAAAATAGCGTCTCATGGACGCAGTATCGCAAGACCTTCTGACAAAAATATAACAGAAGTATGACTACGGTGTTGGGAGTTTTGAAAGCCAAACTGTTCGAGCCGGAAGCAACTCAGATTCACCTGCGTTTAGACGGCGAACGAGTAGGTGCAGCAGTAGAGGTAACGGTACCACGCCATTCTTGGTTAACAGCTCGGCATCTGCAAGTAACCGTAGCAACTTTTTATTTGTGCTTGCCTGTTTGCGCAAAATACTAATCAACGCAAAGTACTGACTATCCTCTACCTGCTGCGTCTCCCATTGACTGAGCAACTGTAGCGCAAGTGCCATTCCACCGCCCGTAATTGCGTTTGCGACTTCAAAAATACTGACCTGGGGTTGGAGACTCTCACCCACACGATCGATGTCCTCAGCCTCAACTATGGAAGGGGCTGGCAGGAGCAGTATGAGCAACTCTACAATCTGTTGCACCCACCAGCTACGCACGTCTCTGGAGAGACTTTCCTGACTCCGTAGCTGCCCGAGTAACCGCTGCTCTTTTTCGCGCTGCGTTAGAAGTTGGTAAAGGTGCTGAGCACCGTTCTTAGAAAGTGCCAAGTTGTGCTGCTGGAGGCTCGCCTGCACCTGCGTAACCAGCTCGCGTGTATGAGGAACAGAGTGATTCATGCACTTTGCCGAACCAGTTGCTTCGTGTTCGACAAACCATTTGGTAATCACATGAGTATCTGACAACGCCTTGTCTTCCCATATAACTACCGTACAGTCTGCATCGTGAGCTGCCACTAGCTGAGAAAGTTGAGCTACTAGTTTTGCAGAGTAGGGGCGAGAGTTACCTTTCTCAAGAGCCGTGGGACGCTTCACAATACAAAATCGTTTAGTCGAGAATAAACCCTGCCCCATTATCGCCTGCTCGAGTGCCCGACCAAACTGAAGGTCATCGTGCTCATCTGACTCAATTCGGTACTTCGAAACATCTCCATGCTTCTCGGTGAAAAGCCGCTCCCAGCCTCGTAAGGCCTTGCTTGAAGCAAGACTGTCGTTGCCGTGGAATAGAAAGATGGTTGGAGAAACTCGAGCCATTAGTAGTGTTCTTTTTTGAGGTGAAAACGTAATTCTTGCGGACCCACTCGCACAATACTACCTTTGGTAAGGCGACGCGGGTCATTTTCTACGCGAATAGTTTGGCGACGCTCTACCCACCTCTCAAACCAAGTGCCAAGTATGAGCCCCGCAATACTCTGCATCAACCTGGTTACTTCACCAATTTTTAGAACTGGCAGATGGAGAGTTGGGGCATATGCGAATGATCGCATCCACTGGTTAGCTTGGCGATACTTGGCGTACGTTTCTCCATCATCGAGTAGTGGAATCAGATTGTGGTACGTTCGCGCACAGTATTCATCCCTCGGCTCTATTTCGAGCTTATCAGTAGTGACATACCAGTTCATACATATTTTGCCGGCAATCTTCGAGCCGCTCCGGCGCAACCCGAGTAGCTGAGTACAGAGGAGTGAGAGTGCGCGTACAGTAAAAATTCTACCTGGCTTCACGGCAATCAAAAAATCAATATCGCTTTCAGCGTGCCACCTCCCCGTTACAAGCGAGCCATTGAGTCCAATCATTCGAACCCCCGGAATACAGCGCATGCACTGCGCTGCTATGAGGGCTCTCCACCAGTATTTCCACCAGATTTTAGCATCCATACCCGCAGTATAGCAGGAGGTTTACCCCTTGAGGCCGGCCCGTTGCTCTCGATCGATGTCGCGTTCTTTAAGTAGCTGGCGTTTGTCGTGGCTCTTGCGACCGGTGCCAATGCCAATCTGGAGCTTTGCCCAGCCGTGGCTCATGTAGATTCTGGTTGGGATAGCAGTGCGACCTTTGGCACCTAGCTGCTCTTGCAGGTACTGTACTTCTTTTTTATGGAGCAATAGCGGGCGTGTTCGAGTTGGATCTGCCGCATCAGCCAGGTGCATACCCACTACCACAACCTGTGGCAGTACGTGCATCCCAGTTTTGCCGCCATACATAAGACGAACGTAGGCGCCTGTCAGCTGGGCACGGTTTGCGCGAATTGATTTTATCTCGTCTCCACTCAGAACAATTCCGGCTTCGATTGTATCTTCAACCGCAACATTAAAAAGCCCGCGCCGATTTTCTGCGATACGCGAACCCTGCTTTTTCACCTTACTCCCGTTGTTTCCAGATTTCTTTGAGTTGCGTCCACTCTCCAGCGATAACAGACACAATTGCGGCACATGGAATGGCGATTACTGCGCCAAAGACTCCAAATAAGGTAACGCCAATGAGCATTGCCAAAATAAGAAGTGCTGGGGAGAGACCGATGGCGCGTGACATAACGCGTGGCGTAATCACGAAGTTTTGGAGCTGCTGGATTACGACGTAGTTAACAACAATTACCAGGATTACTGCGACCATATTTCCAGTAGTAGCTGCAATAATTACCCCTGGTAACACACCGAGTACTGGCCCGATGTACGGAATAATTTCAGCGAGACCAGACCATATACCGAGTGGGAGTGGCGAAGGGACGCCAATAAACAAGTATGCGATAAAGTTTAGAATGCCAACCACAAGCATTACGGTAAGCTGCCCGCGAATCCACATCCCCATTTGGGTAGAGATCTTTTGAACCGTTGTGTAGGCGGCCAAGTAGCGATTTCGTGGGAACACCTGGTGGAAGAACTCTCGTGCATTCTTTTCTTCGAGAAGTAGATAGAAGCTAAGCACAAGACCGCTAACAAGGGTGGCAATGCCACCAAATACGCCCAAAACAGCCTGCCAAACATTTGAGCTAACTGATTTAGCACCATTTGCGAGACTGCCAGAGGCATTATCGAGCAGTGAGTTGAGCTGATCTGACTGAATATTTGTAAGGAAAGGGCGAGACTGATCAATGATAGCTGGGAACTGACGAACTAGCTCACTAATTTGTTCAATTACACGAGGAACAAATAGCCATGTAATCAAGCCTAGGCCGAGTAGTAGCGCAGTAAAGAACAATGCAACAGCAACTGTGCGCGACATAAACTTCTGCCAGCTCTTGATTGTAGGATCGACTGCTGCAACAAAAATGAACACAACAAACACCATGAAGAGGATTTCACGCAGTGCAAAAGCTGCCCAAACTGCAATAGCTGCAACGGCGAGTTTAATAAGCAAGCCCCAACTAATATCGATAGTTGTGACCGAACCTGTGCTCTCTGGAGGTAGAATTGATTCTTTTGTGGCTCGTGCCATAGCTATATATTAGCAGATTCAGCTTTCATAAAGATGAAATCAACACCCACACAATAGCATAAATTGCTTCTAAAGGTGTTTATCTTGCCCCAAACTAAAGACCAATGGTTTTTGTCT
>CALBLZ010000082.1 GCA_937895715.1 uncultured Candidatus Berkelbacteria bacterium | reverse complement strand
CCGTTACTCTTTTGGAGGCGACCACCCCAGTCAAACTACCCACCAAACAATGTCCCCCACCTGTAGCGGGGTTAGGCATCAAATAAACAAAGGGTGGTATTTCAAGGTTGACTCCACATGAACTAGCGTCCCTGCTTCACAGTCTCCCACCTATCCTACACATCGTTTATCCAATGTCAATGTTAAGTTATAGTGAAGGTGCACGGGGTCTTTCCGTCCCGTTGCGGGTAAACGGCATCTTCACCGTTACTACAATTTCACCGAGCTCATGGCTGAGACAGTGCCCAGATCGTTACACCATTCGTGCAGGTCGGAACTTACCCGACAAGGAATTTCGCTACCTTAGGACCGTTATAGTTACGGCCGCCGTTTACTGGGGCTTCAATTCAATGCTTCGCCTTGCGACTAACATCTCCTTTTAACCTTCCAGCACCGGGCAGGTGTCAGGCCTTATACTTCATCTTGCGATTTTGCAAAGCCATGTGTTTTTGATAAACAGTCGCCTGGGCCATTTCTCTGCGCCCCACATCACTGTGGGGACCCTTTATCCCGAAGTTACAGGGTTAATTTGCCTAGTTCCTTAGCCATGGATCACTCGAGCACCTTTGGATACTCTCCTCGACTACCTGTGTCGGTTTACGGTACGGGTGGCCGGTATCTGATGCTTAGAAGATTTTCTTGGAAGTCTGATTACACACACTATCCGTTCGTCCGAAAACTCCCGGTACTATCAGGGTTCAGCATAACCAGCGGATTTGCCTGCCAGCTATTTACCTACGCCCCTTTAACCCACTATTCCGTCAGTGGGCGGTGCTGTCACTACTCCGTCTCTCCATCGCAATACCGGTCAGTACTGGAATATTAACCAGTTGTCCATCGACTAACCTGCCACTACAGCAGGGTCGCCTTAGGCCCCGACTAACCCTGATCCGATTAACGTTGATCAGGAAACCTTAGTCTTCCGGTGTGCGGGTTTCTCGCCCGCATTATCGTTACTTATGCCTACATTTGCTTTTCCAGACGCTCCAGCATGCCTTAC
>CALBLZ010000081.1 GCA_937895715.1 uncultured Candidatus Berkelbacteria bacterium | reverse complement strand
GTATCCGGACCTGTGCCTGGTTCTCGTGGCGCACTGGTTGAGCTCTCTCACATGTAAGGCCATGACTGAATTCACACTCTACAATATTGAAGGTAAGAAAGTCGGAACAGTTCCTGCTCCTGCTCTCTTTGAAACTGCAGTTAACGAAAAGCTGATTCACCGCTACTTTCTTTGGGTTGGTACTATGCTTCGTCACACCGTTGCACACACCAAAACCCGCGGCGAAGTATCTGGTGGAGGACGCAAGCCATGGAAGCAGAAGGGAACTGGACGAGCACGCTCAGGCTCTAACCGCAACCCAATCTGGCGCACTGGTGGTACCATTTTTGGTCCACGCAAAGAACAGACGTTTGAAACTCGTATGCCACGTGGCGAACGTCGTCTCGCTCTTTTCTCCGCTCTTTCCAGCAAGGCAAAGCACGACGGCATCATGATTCTTGATGAGTGGAAGATGTCTGCACCAAAGACTAAAGAAGCTGTAGCAGTCTTCGAAAAGCTAAAGCTTGGAGATAAGAAAGTGCTTCACCTTCACACTGAGTACTCAGTTGCTCCGTTCAAGGCAGTTAGCAACCTACAAAAGGTTACCGCTACCACTATTCAGCAAATGAACATCATTGAAATCCTCAACCACGATGTGATTTTGATGGATGCTGCCACCCTTACAGCTTTTGAGCAGCACTTTACGCCAACCGTATGAACAAGCCATTCGCCCCACACATCACGGAAAAGTCTTACTCCCTCATCTCAGAAGAAAAGGGAGTGGCTTCAGCGTACACCTTCGAAGTACCTCGCGTAGTTACGAAGGGGATTGTTAAAGCTCAGATTGAAAAGCAGTTTAAGGTACACGTTATCGACGTGCGCATTATCAACCTGCCAGGCAAGGTTCGTCGCTTTAAGGGAGTTGCTGGTAAAACCCAGGCTACCAAAAAAGCTATCGTTCGCCTGAAGGCTGGTGAGCGTATTGCCGATTACCTTCCTGCTACCCCTGAGGATAAGAAGGATAACAAGTAGTCATGGCCCTCAAACACTACAAACCAACCTCCGACGGCCGCCGTGGAATGACCTCTCAAGATTTTGACGGTCTTTCTAAGGTAGAGCCACACAAAGCACTACTTCGTCCTCACAAAAAACAGGCCGGGCGCAACTTTAGTGGAAAGATCACTGTTCGTCACCAAGGTGGCGGAGCAGCCCGTCTCTACCGTGTTATCGACTACAAGCGCAACAACGATGGTGTCGCTGGTGTTGTTGAAACAATCGAGTACGATCCTAACCGCTCAGTACGCATTGCTCTCGTTGCCTACGCAGATGGAACAAAAAAGTACATTCTTGCTCCACTCGAGCTTAAGGTAGGGGACAAAATCAGCAACGGTACAGGCTCTCCAATTCGCCCAGGTAACGCTCTCAAGATCAAAGATATCCCAATCGGTATCCAGATCAACAATGTAGAGCTCAAGCCAGGGTTTGGTGGCCAGATTGGACGCTCTGCTGGTATCTCTATTACTCTCTTGGCCAAAGAAGGAAAATATGCTACCATCAAGCTTGCGAGCGGCGAGCTGCGCAAAGTTTTAGTTGAGTGCCGCGCTACCATCGGTCAG
Source organism: uncultured Candidatus Berkelbacteria bacterium (assembly GCA_937895715.1). Classification (GTDB taxonomy): domain Bacteria; phylum Patescibacteriota; class UBA1384; order CAILIB01; family CAILIB01; genus CALBLZ01. The sequence continues at coordinate 9,832 of CALBLZ010000081.1, read as the reverse complement.
CTTGGCAACATCCTGCACTCTTCAGTCGTGATTGGAAAAGCAGGACGTCAGCGTCACCTTGGTATTCGTCCTACCGTAAAGGGTAAATCAATGAGTCCTAAATCACACCCTCACGGTGGTGGTGAAGGTCACAGCCCAATCGGTCTACGCAAAGGACCAAAGACTCCTTGGGGAGCACTTGCTCTTGGTGTGAAAACACGCAAGCGCAAGAACCCAACGAGCGTTTTCATTATTACACGTCGTAAGAAGTAGCCAGAGCCATGTCACGTTCACTCAAAAAAGGACCACACGTAGACGAACGCCTTCTCAAGAAGGTGCTTGCTCTGAAACCAGGTGATAAGACCATTATCAAAACCTGGGCACGTACCTGTACTATTACCCCAGAAATGGTTGGTAAGACTATCGGTGTGCACAATGGTAAGGCTCACTTCCCAGTCTACGTTGTAGAAGACATGGTTGGACACAAGCTTGGTGAGTTTTCACACACTCGCAAGTTCATCCGTCATGGCGGCAAAAAAGCAAAGATGGGAGCATAGGCCATGTTAGAACTGACACACACAACCCGTCGTCTGCGCGTTGCTCCACGTAAGATGCGTGTAGTTATCGACAAGATTCGTCACCTCCCAGCTCAAAAAGCACTGGAAGTACTTCCTTTTGTGAATCGCAGCGCCGCGCCACACATTGCAAAGTCTGTTAAGGCTGCAATTATGGCCGCCAAAGATGCCAACATGAATCCTGACACATTGGTTATCCAGCGTGTTTGGTGCGATGAAGGCACAGCTCTAAAGCGTGGAATCATGTATTCCCGTGGTCGCAGCGCAGTCATGATGAAGAAGTACAGCCACCTTACCCTCGTACTTGCTGGTGAACCAGCAGTTAAAGGTAAGCGCGCTGCAAAGAAAGCCGAAGCAGCCGCTGAGGCCCCCGAAGTAGCAGCTGAAGCTACACCAGAAGAAACCACCGAAACCTCGTCTAAGTAATCATATGGGCCAGAAAGTAAATCCAAACGGGTTCCGCATCGGCTTCAACAAAGGTTGGAGCAGCCATTGGTTTGCTGGACGTGATTACGCCAAGTTCCTCCAAGAGGACGACGCCATCAAGTCTCTCATCCAAAAGCGTTACCACCACTCCGGTATTGCGAGCATCGAAATCTTCCGCAACCGCGGCGATATCGTTGTAAACATCAACTCCAGCAAGCCTGGTATTATCATCGGTCGTGGCGGCGTTGGCAGCCAAGAGCTTCGAGTTAACCTCGAAAAAGCTATCCAGAAAGTTCGCAAGAACTCAGCCCGTGTTCAGCTTCGCGTTAACATCATCGAGCTTCGTAGCCCTGAGCTCTCTGCAACAATCGTTGCCGAAACTATTGCAAACCAGATTGAGCGCCGTATTTCAGTTAAGCGCGCCATGAAGCAAGCAATTGAGCGCACCATCGAAAAGCGCGCCAAGGGTATCAAAATTAAGATCGCTGGCCGTCTTAACGGTGCAGACATTGCCCGTTCAGAAATGGCATCATCCGGCTCTATTCCTCTACAAACTCTTCGCAGCGACATCAGTTACGCGCTGGCTGAAGCCAAGACCACCTTTGGTGTAATTGGTGTAAAGGTTTGGATCTACACCGGTGAGGCTTCAACCATGCCGATTGAATCAACTCCAGAGCCACATCGCGGTTCGTTTAAGCGCTAATCATGTTAAGTCCTAAGAAGCTCAAATTCCGAAAGCCTCAACGCGGCACTATGGCCGGCGTTGCTAACCGTGGTCATGCAGTTGCTTTCGGCGATTATGGCCTTAAGTCACTTGGACGTGGTTGGGTAAGTGCTCGTGAAATCGAAGCTGCTCGCCGCGCCATGACCCGCTACATTCGTCGTGGTGGACAGGTTTGGATCCGCGTATTCCCAAGCAAGCCAGTAACCAACCACGGTTCAGAGGCAGTAATGGGTTCCGGTAAAGGTGCAGTCGATCACTTCGTCTGTGTTGTGCGTCCAGGCCACATGTTATTCGAGATGTCAGGCGTACCAGAAGATCAGGCCAAAGAGGCAATGCGCCTCGCCTCACATAAACTTTCAGTACAAACCAAGTTCGTTGTAAAAGAGAAGGGGATCGCATGAGCAAGGCAACCCAGACTACCGTTCGCGGGATTGTAACTAAGCGCAGCAGCACTCAGACAATTCGCGTCGAAATCAAAATCAACAAGATTCATCCAATCTACAAAAAGCGCTACACGCTGCGTCGTCACTTTATTGTGCACGACGAGAACGAGAGCGCGAAGGTAGGTGACGAAGTAATCATCACTCCATGCCGCCCAGTGAGCAAGATGAAGTCTTGGACGCTCCTAGAGAAAGTTGACGCGTAACAGATTATACGCTAGACTAGCCGAGTACCATTTTACCTTATGATCCAGCCATACACACGCCTTAAAGTTGCCGATAACTCTGGTGCCAAAGAGCTCCAGGTTATTACTGTACTTGGCGGAGCAAAGCTCGATGCCGCCACTATTGGCGATATTGTTTCTGCTTCAGTTAAGTCTGCAACACCCGACGGTACTGTAAAAAAGAAGGAAGTTGTTAAGGCTGTGATCACTCGCGTTCGCAAACCATACCAACGACCAGATGGTTCTGTACTTCGCTTCGACGACAACGCAGCAATCATTATCGACCCTAAAGACAAAAACCCACGCGGCACTCGTGTTTTCGGACCAGTTCCTCGTGAGCTTCGCGAAAAGGGTTTCAGCAAAATTATCTCCTTGGCTCCTGAAGTAGTTTAAGCATATGGCACGTTTCTCTCTCAAAAAAGGTGACACCGTCCTCGTTATTGCCGGTAAAGACAAAGGCAAGCGCGGCGTTGTTGAACGTGCACTTCCACTTACCAACAAGGTAGTGGTCGCAGGCGTAAACATCATGAAGAAGCACGTTAAGCCTTCCCAAAAGAACCCACGTGGCGGCATTATCGAAAAGTCTGCGCCAATGAACCGTTCTAAGGTTATGGTTATCGACCCAACCACCGACAAGCCTACCCGCGTATCGTTCGTGCGTAATGCTAAAGGTGAAGTCTACCGCGCCTCCCGAAGTACCAAGCAGAGCATCGAAAAGAACTAATTCCTGGTATGCATCCGTTCCTCCAGCACTACTCAACCGTTACGGTCCCAACTCTCAAGAAGCAGTTTTCTTACTCTTCTGATTATCTCGTTCCAAAGATCGAGAAAGTTGTGATTAACGTTGGTCTCGGTGATCTTAAAGAAAACCAAGGCTCAATGGATCAAGTTGCCGCTCTTATTGCAAAGATTGCTGGCCAAAAGCCGGTGTACACTAAGGCAACCAAGGCTGTTGCTGGGTTTAAGATTCGTATCGGCATGACCGTCGGTCTTAAAGTCACCCTCCGCGGTGACCGCATGCACGATTTCCTACAGAAGCTAATTGTCATCAGTTTGCCACGTACTCGCGACTTCCGCGGTCTGTCTGCTGGTGCAATTACTCCCTCTGGCAGCTTGCATGTAGGGATTAAAGATAGTATGATCTTTCCGGAAGTCGCAAACGAAAACACCTCGCACCCAATGCAGGTAACAATCGTTGCAAAAACCTCTTCTAAGGAAGAAACTCGCGCGCTCTACGAGTCGCTCGGGTTCGTTTTTCAGAGTTAATTTCAGCTAACAGACACCTATGGCCCGCCTCGCAATGATCGTCAAGGCTAACCGCAAGCCAAAGTTTTCTACCCGCATCCAGCGTCGTTGTTGGAAGTGTGGTCGCATTCACGGTGTCTACCGTCAATTTGGGATGTGCCGTCTTTGTTTGCGCGAAGCTGCACACCGTGGAGAAATCCCGGGTCTCAAAAAGGCATCCTGGTAATCAAGAGTATGGACACAATCGCTAATCTTCTTACTTCAATCCGCAACGCTGAGTTGGCAAGCCACACTCAGGTATCTGCTCCTTTCTCTAAGCAAAGCGCAGCAGTGCTTTCCGTGTTGAAGAAAGAAGGCTACATCACCAATTTCAGCGAGACTATGGACGGTGCTCACAAGCGCCTTTCCATCGATCTCGTTCCAAATACTCGTCACCACATCAAGCGAATTAGCACCCCAGGTCGTCGTATGTACACCAGTGCCGACCGCATCCCAACCGTTCTACGCGGTCTTGGTCGCGTCATTATCTCCACTTCAAAAGGAATCATGACCGGCAAAGAAGCCAAAAAGCTTGGGCTCGGTGGTGAGCTAATCTGCGAAGTCTACTAGTTCCGGAGCACTTATGTCACGTATCGGCAAACAACCAATCAGCCTACCAGCTAACGTCACACTTTCAACCGAAGGTGAGATGTACGTTTTCACTGGCCCAAAGGGAACCCTAACCGTTCCTATGTTTGCTGGAGTTGCTCTTAAGCAAACCGAGAACGAGCTCAACGTTGAGCTGCTCGATAAGGAAACTCAGCAGGCACAAGCTTTCTACGGCCTCCTTCGCGTTCTCGCATTTAATGCAGCTACTGGTGTTAGTCAGGGCTGGTCAAAAAACCTCGAATTGCACGGTGTAGGAATGCGCGCTGCTCTAAACGGCGCTAACCTTAACCTTAGCCTTGGATTCTCCCACCCAGTACTCGTTGATGCCCCAGAAGGCATCACCTTCAATGTTGTAAAGAACGTGGTATCAGTTTCTGGTATCGACAAGCAACTTGTTGGTGAGACTGCTGCTAAAATTCGTCGTCTACGCAAGCCAGAACCTTACAAAGGTAAGGGTATTCGCTACGCCGATGAGTACGTACGCCGCAAGGCCGGTAAAACTGGTAAGGCTGCCAAGTAACAATAGGACTATATGCCACGCACAAAGCTTGAAGCACACCAACTACTCCGTCGTAAGCTGCGCACCCGCGCCGTTCTTGCCGAACACCAAGAGTTGCCACGTCTCAGCGTACACCGTACGCTCCGTGCTATGTATGCTCAGATTATCGACGACAAAACTGGCAAAACTATTGCCTCAACCAACACCCTCGTACTTAAAGCTACCGGAAACAAGACAGCACAAGCTCAGGCAGTTGGCGCTAAAATCGCTGAACTCGCTAAGGCAAAGTCTGTTACCGCCGTTCGATTCGACCGCGGTGCACGTCGTTACCACGGCCGCATTGCTGCAGTAGCTGAAGCTGCTCGTACCGCCGGGCTCACATTCTAAGTCACCACCATGAACGACAATCGCCCTCGCCGCCGAAACCAAGAGAACCAGGAGCCTAAAGAGCGCCCTGAATTCGAAGAAGTTGTTGTACAGGTAGACCGCGTTACTCGTGTAGTAAAGGGTGGTCGTCGTCTCCGCTTCCGCGCTCTTGTTGTTGTTGGTGACAAAAAAGGACGAGTTGGCGCCGGTGTTGCCAAAGGTCTCGAAGTGCAAACCGCAGTTCAGAAAGCCACACTTGCTGCAAAAAAGAGCCTTATCAAGGTTCCCGTTACCAGCAACGGCAGCATTCCACACGAAGTTACCTTCCGGTACGGAGCATCTGTTGTTCTACTTAAGCCTGCTGCACAGGGTACGTCAGTTATTGCAGGTGGCGCAGTTCGCTCAGTAGTTTCCCTTGCCGGTATCGAAAATATTCTTTCCAAGAGTCTTGGTTCCAATAACCGCATGAACGTTGTGATGGCTACCATCAGCGCGCTCAAGCAGTTTAAAACAGCTCCCACTAAGTAGTCCCCATGCGTCTCCACTCAATCTCTTCAACTCACGCTCGTCCTAAGTCCCGCCGCGTTGGCCGTGGAAACGGTTCCGCTCACGGTACCTATGCTGGACGTGGCGTAAAAGGTCAGAAGGCGCGCACTGGTGCAAATAGCAACATTCCACGCACCTTTATTGGTGGAAGCACTTCCCTCGTACAGAGCCTTCCAAAGCTTAAGGGATTCAAGTCTCGCGCAACCAAGCCACAAACCATCAACTCAGCAATGCTTACCAAGCACTTTGCTGCAGATGAAACTGTTACTCTCATCGCCCTCATGGAAAAGGGAATTATCTCTAGCTCAGAAGCGCTTCGCGGTGTAAAAATCGTAGGCAGCAGCGCAAAGGCATCACACAAGCTCACCTTCGAAGAAGGAAACGCTCGTCTGGCTATCTCCAAGCAGCTCCTTGCCTCCTAGAGACAATTCGCTACAATAAGAGGGTACCTACTAGTAGCGACTCGTCATGCCCGCAGCCCTCTCATCAATTCTAAAGTTCTTTCGTCTGCCTGACATGCGACGAAAGTTTTTTATTGTAGTAACACTTATCGCCCTTACTCGACTTCTTGCAACCATTCCTATCCCAGGTGTTGATGCAAGTCAGATTAAGAACTTCCTCGTAAATAATTCTGCATTCTCTCTTCTGAATGTGTTTACAGGTGGTGGTCTCACTAACTTCTCCATCGTTATGATGGGAGTGGGGCCGTATATTACTTCATCGATTATCTTCCAGCTGCTTACTATTGTAGTGCCAAGCCTAGAGCAGCTCAGTAAGGAAGGTGAGTTTGGAAAGAAGAAAATCAACCAGTACACCCGCCTTGCTACAATTCCGCTCGGGCTTATCCAGGGGTACGGCACGCTGACCTTCCTAAAGAATGCCGGAATCATTGTTGACTGGACTGGTTTCCAGCTCTTCTTCATGCTTACCATTGCCATCGCGGGTACCATGTTGATGCTCTGGATTGGCGAGCTCATCTCCGAGCAAGGCATCGGTAACGGCGTGTCTATGGTAATTACAGCTGGTATCGTCGGAAGTTTTCCGGCCGCCGCTCAGAAGGCTTGGCAGCAGTACTCGGGCGCAGATGCCAGTCAGCTCCTGCAGCTTGGTGGTTTTATCCTTATCGGAGCCATCTCTCTCGCGTTCATTATTTTCATGAACGAAGGTCAGCGAAATATTCCGGTTACCTACGCTCGGCGTGTTCGGGGTAATAATGTGTACGGCGGGGTAGACACCCACCTCCCAATTAAGGTGAATGCCGCTGGTGTAGTTCCAATCATTTTTGCAATCAGCATGGTGCTCTTCCCTACGATCATTGGTCAATTCTTGCAGCAAGCAAGTAGCGAGTCGGTGCGTAATGCTGGTACCGCCATTACTCAGTTCTTCGAGAATCAGTGGTACTACGCCGCAATCTACTTCGTGCTCGTTATTGCTTTCACGTATTTCTACACCTTCATCATTTTCCAACCAAAACAGATGGCTGAAAACCTGCAGAAGCAGGGTGGCTACATTCCAGGAATACGTCCAGGTAATGATACTGAAAACTTCCTCAACACAATTATCCATCGCGTTACACTAGCCGGGGCGCTCTTTCTCGCAGTCATTGCTGTTCTACCAATTGTGGTGCAAGAAGCTACGAGCGTTACTACGCTCAGTATCGGCGGAACAAGTCTCCTCATCGTCGTCGCAGTTGTACTCGAAATCATGCGCCAGGTTAAGGCACAGCTGATTACACGCACCTACGATACGTATCTCTAGGATGCTGCCGAACATCCACATTATCGGCATACAAGGAAGCGGCAAGGGCACGCAATCCGCTCTTCTAGTCGAGAAGTTCAACCTTACCTACCTAGCCGCTGGAAACATGTTCCGCGAGCGAGCGGCTGTAGGTGATGAGATTGGCCTTTCTATTGCCGCTGCAATGCAGGCAGGCAAACTCCTTCCTATAGAGTTTTTAGTTCTTACGATCGATGGGTACCTACACACCCACGGGACGGGTCCCGGGATACTAGGCGATGGCATCATGCGCACCGTCGATCAGTACAATGAGCTAAGCCGCATTTGGGACGAGCACAGCATCGATAAGCCGTACCTGATCAACCTTGTACTTGATGAAGAGACAGCACTACAGCGCATTGAGAGTCGTCGACTAGAACAAGAAGATCCAGGTAAGCGTTCACACCACGAAATCTACGGCGGAAAGCTACTCAAACGCAACGACGACAATCCGCTTGCGATCCACGAGCGATTTAAGATCTTTCACGAGCTAACCGAGCCGGTTGTAAGTATCTTTAAGGGACAAGGCCGATGTGTTGATATTAACGCCGCTGACACTATCGAATCTATCGCGGCGCAGGTAGAAACTACCGTAACTACCTGGTACCCAGAACTCAAAAAGAATGGCACTGCGTAAATCTCCTGCCGACCTAAAAAAGATTCGTACAGCTGGTGCGATCCTCGGGCAAGCCCTTAAACTTGGCCGTAGTTTAAGTGTGCCTGGCGCAAATCTGCTTGATATTGACCGTAAAATTCACCAGTTTATCCTCGACAACGACGCTACCCCCTCATTTCTGGGCTTTGAAGGATTCCCAAACGCAACCTGCCTCTCATTAAATGATGGGTTGGTTCACGGCATTCCCACGGACACTACGCTTAAAGAAGGGGACCTTATCGGAATAGATGTCGGGCTATGGAAAGATAATGTCTGCGTTGATGCGGCAATAACCGTACCGGTAGCCACGGTATCTGCTGAAGCTGTTCGTCTCCTCGAGGTTACCGAGAAAGCGCTTAAGGCAGGAATTGCTGCCATTAAACCGTTCCGACGCGTTGGAGCAATTAGTGAGGCAATCCAACACGTGGGGGACGCAGCTGAGCTCGGCATTGTTCGGGTGCTTACAGGTCACGGCGTTGGCCACCAGGTGCACGAGGCGCCTGACGTACCAAACTTCGGTCGCGCTTCTGATGGCATTCTCCTACAACCCGGTATGGTACTGGCCATCGAGCCAATGTTCACCCTTGGGTCAGGCACCGTAGTTACAGATATAGACGGCTGGACTATCCGCACCAAGGATGGTAGTCTATCTGCACAGTTTGAGCACACGGTTATCGTCACCAGTAGGGGGGCGGAAGTAGTCACTAGCTAAACCTGAGCTTCAGGGTATAAAAACTCTTGCAAAGGAAAATCTATTGTGCTACTGTTATCAGGAACCTTGTCGGCAAGGCTTTTTCATTCTGATTCTAATCACTCAATGGCTAAAGACGTACTTCGTTTGAATGGTGAGGTTGTAGAAGCTCTACCAAACGCCACCTTCCGTGTTGAATTAGAAAATGGTCATGCAATTTTGGCCCATTTATCGGGTAAGATGCGCATGCACTATATTAAAGTCCTGCAAGGCGACTGGGTTACTGTAGAGATCACACCATACGACCTCACTAAGGGTCGTATTGCAACGCGTCTCTCTGCAGACGAAGCGCGCCTGCTCAGCAAACAAAAAGCTGACAAGCTCATCGCCCAAACCGAAGCCCCAATTAATCCCGAGGCATGAAAGTATCCGCGTCAGTAAAAAAGCGTTGCCAAAAGTGTCGCGTCGTCCGCCGAAAGGGTGTCGTGCGTATTTTGTGTGATAACCCACGCCATAAGCAGCGTCAAGGCTAATTTCCTTTATTCCTATGCCACGTATTGCCGGAGTCACCATCCCATCAGAAAAGCGTATCGAAGCTAGCCTTACCTATGTATATGGTATCGGCGCAGCATCAAGCAAAAAAATTCTTGCAGAATTGAGCATCGATCCAAACACTCGCGCTCATGCTTTGAGCGAAGCTCAACTCGACAAGATTCGTGGTGTCATCGAAAAGATGATGGTAGAGGGCGACCTTCGCCGCGAAATCAGTGGTAACATCAAGCGCCTGCGCGATATCAGCAGCTACGTTGGTGTCCGCCACGCCAAAAAACTTCCAGTACACGGTCAACGCACCAAAACTAATGCTCGAACCCGTCGTGGTAAGCGCATGACAGTTGGTAGCGGACGCAAGCCTACTGCTCAAAAGACCTAGTCGGTAGTTTTCCAGCAAGTCTAAACCAAACCAAGAAGTATGGCAGATCCTAAAAAGTCCAAAGTCGTTAGCAAGAAGCGCAAAGCCGCACGTAAGAATGTCGGCCT
>CALBLZ010000080.1 GCA_937895715.1 uncultured Candidatus Berkelbacteria bacterium | reverse complement strand
TGAAGTCGTAACAAGGTAGCCGTATCGGAAGGTGCGGCTGGATCACCTCCTTTCTCGGAATCAGGAGACGGGAGTCGAAGGCGAGGCAGCGATGCCGAGTCTGCGACCCTGGCCTCCCAAGCCTTGCCGGTGCCCACAACCTATCGGTTGCTGCGAAGGACCTCGGGTCCTTCGCGACAGTCGCAAATCCGACCCGGGTTTGTAGCTCAGCTGGTTAGAGCACCGTCTTGATAAGGCGGGGGTCGATGGTTCGAATCCATCCAGACCCACCAGATCAGGGAACAGAGGTCAGGGATCAGGGATCAGATCGACCAGCCGGAAGCGGGGCCGTAGCTCAATTGGGAGAGCGCCTGCTTTGCAAGCAGGAGGTCGTCGGTTCGATCCCGTCCGGCTCCACCAAGCATCACCTGTCGATTGCGGTTGCGAAGCAGCGTTCGACCCTGGTTCCTCGAGCGAGGGGCCAGCGTCGAGAGCTGCATCGTTCTTTAACAATCTGGAAGGCAAGGCGTCCATGGGCTTGATGAGAGTCCGTGGGCGTTAGGGTTGAGTTTGTATCGATCCCTGTTCCGAACACAAAAGGCGGGGCAGGGAGCGCAAACACGCCGTGACTTGGCGACTCCGCGAGGAGCGCAAAGTTATGGGGTCAAGCGACTAAGTGCATGTGATGGATGCCTTGGCGATCACAGGCGATGAAGGACGTGACAGCCTGCGAAAAGCTCCGGGGAGCTGGCAAATGAGCATTGATCCGGAGATGTCCGAATGGGGAAACCCGGCCCGCAAGGGTCACCGCCGCCTGAATACATAGGGCGGAGGGAGCTAACCCGGTGAACTGAAACATCTCAGTAGCCGGAGGAAAAGAAATCAACCGAGATTCCGCTAGTAGTGGCGAGCGAACGCGGAAGAGCCTTGCTGTCTTTAGCCGATGTCGTAGTGGAACGCTCTGGAAAGGGCGGCCGCAGTGGGTGACAGCCCCGTACACGAAACGACGCCGGTGGAACTAAGTCAGCGACAAGTAGGGCGGGACACGTGAAATCCTGTCTGAAGATGGGGGGACCATCCTCCAAGGCTAAATACTCGTGATCGACCGATAGTGAACCAGTACCGTGAGGGAAAGGCGAAAAGAACCCCGGAAGGGGAGTGAAACAGATCCTGAAATCGCATGCATACAAACAGTGGGAGTCCCGCAAGGGATGACTGCGTACCTTTTGTATAATGGGTCAGCGACTTACGTTCTGTTGCGAGCTTAACCGCATAGGGAAGGCGCAGCGAAAGCGAGTCCGAACAGGGCGCTTTAGTAGCAGGGCGTAGACCCGAAACCGGATGATCTAGCCATGGCCAGGCTGAAGCGGGGGTAACACCTCGTGGAGGGCCGAACCCACTCCCGTTGAAAAGGTAGGGGATGAGCTGTGGCTAGGGG
>CALBLZ010000078.1 GCA_937895715.1 uncultured Candidatus Berkelbacteria bacterium | reverse complement strand
CTTCGGGAGCAAAGAAAAGCCACTTAGACACGTTCTAGGTGGCTTTCTTGTTTTTAGGTGAACCCACAGTTCAGAGCCAGGTTTGCAAATAGTTTGCAAATCTTTGTACACTTCTCATTTGCACTGCGACCTAATCACCCCAGATTATGGTCCAACTAAAAATCCTGTTAGATACCAGGAGAGTAAAGTCTGATGGAACTTATCCCATTGTTATCAGAGTCACAAACGTTAAAGAGGTTAGGTACATCCAGTACGGTATTTCAGTACCAGAAGATAAGTGGGATGCAACCAATCGGTGTGTTCGGAAGTCTTACCCGAATGCTGCCATTATAAATGCTACGATTAGTAATAAGTTTCTCAACCTGCAACGACTCGTGTTCAAACTTGAAGAGGAAAACTCTTACACATACGATAAGTTAAGAGCCGAGCTTAATCCGATTCAGGTTGTAAACACAAAACCTACATTCTACGAGTTTTCGACTACTACTATCAAAGAGTTGATTGCTGTGAAGAGAACAGGAAACGCAACAGTCTACCTAACTGGAGTAAACCGACTTTTAAGGTTTCACGGTAACAATGATCTAAAGTTCGAGGAGATTACATTCGACAAGCTCGAGAGTTTCGTCCACGCTTTGACACTGGAAGGCCTACGCGTAAACTCAATATCAAACTACTTGCGATCCATTCGGGCGCTTTATAGGAAAGGGATGAAGTCCAAATTAGTTGACTCATCTCTCTACCCCTTTCAGCATCTTTCCATTAAAACCGAGAAGACTGCGAAACGAGCGATTTTACAGAGCGATCTTAGAAAGATTAGGGGTATGGATTTGCTTACCTCCTCGCAAGAGTATCACGCTAGAAACTATTTTCTACTGAGCTTCTATCTTCGAGGAGCATCCTTTACTGACATGGCGTATTTGACCAAGGCAAATATCCGAAGAGGTCGGGTAGAATTCAGACGTCGCAAGACAAAAAAGGCCTACAGCATTCTGTTAATAGATGAAGCTCTTAAGATTATTGAGTTGTACCAGAAGGATGAGCGGAGCTATTTACTCCCAGTTCTTAAAGACAGCATAGTGGAAGACTCCATCATTGCTAAAAAAAGGATTCATCAGTGGATCAAGACTACCAATAAGTACCTCAAAAGAATTGCAGAGGACCTTGGTATTGACAGCGTGCTCACTACCTATGTAAGCAGACATACTTGGGCAACAATCGCAAAAAGGATGGGTTTCTCCAACGAGATAATTGCGGAAGCTTTGGGTCATGAATATGGGAACAAAATAACGGGTATATATCTGGATGATTTCGACCAGGAGGTTATTGACGAAGTAAACGAACGAGTTTCACAACTTTGAGCAGTATTAGGTTTTCATATCCCGGCAGTTTTCTATATTCGTT
>CALBLZ010000077.1 GCA_937895715.1 uncultured Candidatus Berkelbacteria bacterium | reverse complement strand
CCCCGTTTACTCCGCCGTTCAGACCACCATTCATACCTCCGTTGAGGCCGCCATTGGAGCCGCCGTTGCTCCCACCTGTTGTTCCGCCGTTTGCTCCCCCATTCGTACCTCCGTTCGAAATCTGACACGTTGTGAGCACGCCACTACGTGAAAGACCGGCAGGGAGTGATTCAGGGAAATAGCTTGGATAGACCCAGTGGCAGGTGGATGAGCCTGACGAGCTGTCACAACATGATCCAGCGCAGGTTTGTGTATCATCGGCCCCACCACCATTTAGCTGAGCGTTTACACGCGGAACCCCAACCGCCTGCACAAAGTTGTATGTTGAGCCGTCGTAATCATAGATTTCAATACTTGCATCAACGCTAAGCACCGTCAGCGCCCAAGAGCCAGTACCACAACCGGTAGGCGGACAGACGTCGCCAGCGGTAACAAACCCAAGACAACCAGTTGCGGACCACGCCACGGCAGAAGCTCCCATATACAGTGGGTTCACCCAAAAACCGCAGGTTAGTGCATACGGCCAATCAGGATCGGCTTGTGCTGTTGGAACCCCCCACGCACTTGCCCTCCACCGCAAATTCACCTGTGTCCACGGAGCAGAATCGAATATCCCCATTGCAGACCCGGTGGCTAATACTCCACGCACACTTACTCTTGGGGGACTACACGTATCATCTGGAAGAGTCCGAATGCACAGAGAGTCATAATCAATACCTACTATATCTCCGAGTGTTCGGCTATCTATCTCACTATTACTGATATTTGGTATGACAACCGTGGCACCAGTTGTAGTGGCACCGTTTGGACCACCAGGGGCAACACCGTTTGAACCACCATTAGACCCACCGTTTGCTCCCCCTGCAGTAGCACCATTAGAGCCGACACAGGTGTTAGTACAATAGGTAGGACCCGGTAGCACCGCATAATCCCCGCCAGAAATTCTGCTTGGGAGTACCTGATGATTACCGACAAACCCACCAGATCCGGTGTACGAACCGTAGAGCATATCTGGCCTCGCCTCTGCGCAGTCTGCAGTTGATTGAGAGCTAGCCGTACAGCCCGTGTAAAACACTTGGCCAAATGCGCTTGCATTAGGGTTTGGGTCACTGTATAGCCAGAATGACCCCGCAACATAACACGTATATGCTGCCGCCACTGACCCACCGATAAATAGTGCTCCCCCAATTCCTGCCAGAGCAATCCCCATCATGCGAACCATTCGTCGTCGACGTACAGCCCACACACTCAACAGGATTACGGCAACAATCAAAACGATCAGGGAAGCAATGAGTGCTGCCCAGCGAGCCTGGTTACTCACCGAGGTCTCAATCTGAACAGTTCGCTGGGTAAGCTCAGTACCATCAGAACCCTGTAGGCTAATGTCTGCACTTGTAACTTCAATCGTGCCACGCCATAGCGAAAGTGGTACGTCTAGCTCGAGCATGCCCGTATCTCTATCGACTGCCCCAGTGGCCGTGCCTACCACAGTTTGATCTGACTTTAAGCTGACGGTTCCACGGATTGCGCGGCTGTAGTTGCCTACGGTGATCAAGATTCGCACCGGCACCTGGGGGGTTAATCCGCGCACTGTAGCTGGAAGGAGTTCAGCGCGATCTATACGAAAACTTGGGCCGCTACGATCAAGTTGCGCAATGGCGGGAACGAGTAGCTCGGTGCCATTCTCATCAACTACAGCAACTTTCAAGCTATAGGCAGGCTCCTTGCTGTTTGTGAGCTCTGTAGAGAAAGGAAGATCGAGCGTACCATTTCCTGCAAGCGTTGCTGGAAGGCCAACTACGGGTGTTCCAACCACACTTCCAGCTATATCACTGATAGTTAGAATGGTGCGCACCTGCTTACTGAGTGGTGAGGTGTTTGTAACCCGAATGCTCCCTGAAATTGGGGAAGTCTCTTTTTCAAGTGCCCACGGAAGATCAAACTTTCCCGATTTTCCTTCTACTGTCATCGTGCTCGCGTCGAAATCAACGAGCAGCGGCTCGTTTTGTTTTGGCACCTCTACCCTAGCCACGCCAACACCAACTACCGTGTAGGCACCTTGCTCAACGGTGAGGGCAAGCAAAAGAGGCCGGTCTCCGTAAAAGCTAGGCACCGGCATATCAACAGACACTGTTTTACTTGCTAGGGGCTGCAGGTCGCCTAGTCCTTCAACAATCTTGGTTGCCAAGCGAGTAGAGGAACGAGAACCGATTGGAGAAAGATCGAGGCTAGCACGAAGGCGGACCCCAAGCAGCACTTGGGGAGTGTTTGACGTAACAGTAAACGTTGCCGAAACCGTCTTACGATCAGCGCTTAGCGTATTTGACGTCGCCTCCACAGTAAGAATCTGCTTTGGCGGCGCGCTCGTTGAAACACTAGATTGAGGAACTTGCTTTCGATTCGGTGCAAGCACGTTGTATGGTGTAGCCGAAGGAACTGGCGTCGGCTCAGCTGTAGCCGCAAGTGCCGCAATAGGTTGCATGCCGAGCAGCACCGTAAGAGAGAGGGCAATTAGTAGTGAGTGAAGTAGTTTCATTGGGTACGCTTACGGGTTCACATTCCACCCGTTGCCGGTAAGTTCGCCACCACAGGTGCGTTTTGCAGCAACTGCGTCGTTACGCTCATCTGCTGCATCATCGTACACACGAGGGCGCTCGAGGATGGCATAGATTGCAAAATCTTGAGCATTCTTAACACTAGTAGCGGCCTTTCCATCAGTTTGGCAGAGGGCAAGGATGTAGTCTTGCGCCGCAATATTGGTTGCAGCGCCCCCTTCTGCAATTGGGTCGAAGCGCTGGGCGTTGAGGACCCCAAACTCCTGGAGCGCCTCGGCAATCGAAACCGTTCCGTAAGGAGCTACACCCTTGCGGGTTATCTTGCCTCCACTTCCACCGTTGAGACCAACACAATCTGCCCCAATAGCTTCCATATGACCGCCGTCAATGTTGCCATTGGTAACCGTACAAATTGGTGCTGCTGATTTTCGGGTTACAAAGTAGCTCTTGTTTGGACTAATATCGCGGTACTGTTGCATCGATATAACATATGCATCCACGTTGGCACGGCGATTGGTATCACGAGCTACAGCGCGCGTTTCAATCGTATTAACCACGAGCATAACTGCCAGAACACCGATAGTGGTGACCACTATGAGTAGCTCAAGCAAGGAGAAAGCCGCACGAGAGGAGTGCAAGCGTCGCATGAATCTAGTATGTAACTCTCGCCTGCTCCTGTCAAACCAGCGCACGTTCAAAAACCTAGCTGGTTTCACCAACAGCTATAGCTGCAATAAATGAGTCAAAATCAATACCTGCCGCAGCCAATTCTTTGGTGATGAGCGAGGTTTTTGTCATGCCAGGGAGCGTGTTCACTTCGAGAAAGTACGGAGTGCCATCTCTGAGGACCCAATCCAGGCGGGCATACTGGCTGAGGTCGAGTGCCTGGTAGATTTTTAGTGAAAGGCCCTGTACAAGCTCAGTAGTTTCCGAAGAAACGCGGGCCGGGCAGATTTCTTCGCACAAGCCGGCTGTATACTTGGTATCAAAATCAAAAAACTGATGACTCGGGATAATTTCTACCAGTGGTAGCGCACGAGCCTCACCGAGTACATCAATAACACCGCAGGTTAACTCTAGTCCTTGCACGTACTCCTCCACGAGCACCGTAGTATCAAATGTGAGTGCAACCTCAACTGCCGCCTGGAGCTCATCAGCACTTTGCACAATACTCACCCCAAAGCTCGATCCTTCTGCATTCGGCTTCACCACCACCGGGAACTCACTTTCCCACTCAATTGGTTCTCCGCCGGTAATTACCTTTGCTGTTGGCGTTGCTACCCCTAACTCAGCAACACGCTGCTTGGTAAGCGCTTTATCAATCGTAACCGCCGCTACATCTGCACGAGAACCTGTATGCGGGATCCCCTTCTCTTCGAGTAACCGCTGCACAGTTCCATCCTCACCGTACGGACCGTGCAGGGCAATCACCACAACACTTGGGGACGCTGACACTACTCGTTGGAACCAGTCAGCATCTGCCGCATCAATTTCTTGAAACTCTAACCCCTGCCGGGTCAGTGAATCAGCAATACTTTGAGCAGTCCAGAGAGACACCTCTCGCTCAGATGATGTGCCGCCTTTTAGTAGAATAATCATGAACACCATGCTACCTGAATACTCCAATATCGTACACTGCAACGATGTGGAAAAACCGCTAGAATAGACCTATGAAACTATACTCCTGGAACGTGAATGGCATTCGTGCTGTACTGCGCAAAAACCTGTTTACACCTTTTATTGAGTCAGAAAAGCCAGATATTCTCTGCATCCAAGAAACTAAGGCTCAGCCTGGGGAGGCAGTAATTGATTTGCCCGGGTACCACGAGTTCTGGAACTCCGCAGACAAGAAGGGCTACTCTGGAACGGCAATCTTTACAAAAGAGAAACCTCTGGCGGTGATTACTGATCTGCCTGGTGATTTACTCGAGCGCTACGACATGGCCAAGGACGACTACGGCAACCCAAACACCGAAGGTCGCGTACTTGTGGCAGAGTACGCAAAGTTCTACCTGATGACTGTGTATACCCCAAACGCTAAAGATGACTTGAGCCGAGTTGAGCTGCGGCACAAGCACTGGGATCCCGCCTTTCTTGAGTATTGTAAACGCTTGGAGCAAACCAAGCCCGTAATCTTTTGCGGAGACTTAAACGTTGCCCATACTGAGCTTGATCTTGCCAGGCCAAAGCCGAACATCGGCAAGCGAGGTTTTACCAACGAAGAGCGCGAGGGGTTCCAAGCCTTTATTGATGCAGGCTTCGTTGATACCTTCCGGATGTTTACCGAAGGCAATGGGCACTACTCGTGGTGGAGTCACTTTGCCAATGCGCGTGAGAATAACGTTGGCTGGCGCATCGACTACTTCCTCGTTTCTAGTTCACTCAAAAACAATGTGGTTGGAGCAGCGATTCACCCAGACGTCATGGGGTCGGACCATTGCCCGGTAAGTATCGAGTTGGCGTTATAATTTTTGAGGAATTAACCATGAAAAAAAGGCTCTGTGAGCCTATTTTTCATGGTGGACAATCTAGTTACGGACTCGAACCACCTCCAGACTTGATGCGGGCTCTCAAGGGAGAGCTGTTTCCGGACATATGTTGCGGCACGGATAACCCGCGTGTACCCATCATGCCCGTGGCTCGAACTCGCGTGCAAAAGTTGCCCCGTACATGCAACGACGAGAACAGCATTGCGTGAAGTCACCGCGATTCGCCGGAACTTCTTCCCAACTTCACAGTAGCCCTGCGGACCCTCCGCAGGAGCAAC
>CALBLZ010000076.1 GCA_937895715.1 uncultured Candidatus Berkelbacteria bacterium | reverse complement strand
CCCTTGCCGTAAATCTTGGTGAGGTTTTTTGTTTCGAGTATTGTCTCTGGTTTCATCAGAATCATTATGAGATTATGCGAGCAAAGTATAACAGATCGGTAGATTGATGTCTCGCACATCACCAGCATTACAGCACTGCAATCTTTCGGTAGTATGGGGGTATGAAACGGTCAACCCCCCATATTTTTGTTGTTGCCCTTGGCCTACTGGCTACTGGTGCCGCAATTGGTTGGCTCGTAAAGCCAGCGCCTAAATCGAGCACAGCGAGCAATTCCTGCTTGCGACTTAGTGGATACACGTTTATTAAGCCCCTACTTACCTGCGACACCACCCCAGCAGATAGCTCCGAAAAACTACTTACTGTGCAAGCTGCAGTAGAAAAGACTATTGCAGTCGCTAAGAAAGATGGGTCAATCACCACAGCTTCGGTATACCTACGCGACTTAGTAAATCGCCAGGAGATGAGTATCAACGGCAGTGAAACCTTTTATCCGGCCAGCCTGAAGAAAGTGCCCTTGATGATGCAGTACTATAAGGAGTCGGAAACTAAGTCGGGACTTCTTGCAGAGAGTGTTGTTATAAACGATCCAACCGATTACAACGCTGATGCCGTTATTACTCCTAAAATTGCCCCAGCTTTTGGGAAAAGCTACAGTAACGCCGAGCTGATAAACCTTATGATCAGCTACTCCGACAACACCAGTTTTCAGGTGTTGCTGCGCAATCTTGGAATCGAGAAGTTCAACCAGCCTTACCTAGATTTGCAGCTGTTCTACCCTGACAATGTCGTTTCGATTGATGATTACATGACGCCCTACCAATTCTCACTTTTCTTTCGCACGCTCTTTAACGCCACCTACCTTAGCAAAGGAAACTCCGAAGCTGCACTATCGCTCCTTGCGAGCGCCGACTACAAGAATGGCCTTGTCGCTGGTGTGCCAGAATCGGTGAGGGTCGCTCATAAGTTTGGGGTGGGGGTTGTAACCCAACCTGACGGAGTTGACCAGGGCGAGCTTCACGATTGTGGGATCATTTACCAGAGCGATTCACCCTACCTGCTCTGTGTGATGACCAAGAGCAAATCTCTCGATATCACAAAAGTTGAAGAAACCATTGCTGAGATTTCTCGAGTAGTCTACGCCTACGCAAAAAATGATTTTGAACGAAAGGACTAGCATGCACCAAGAATTCCTCGATTTTGCCGTAAACCTAGCCCACGAGGCTGGGGTAATTATGAAAAAGAATTTCGGCCTGGGTACAAAAAAGGAGTGGAAGTCTGACGTGTCTCCCCTAACCGTCACTGACACCACGATAAACTCACTCGTCATCGAAAGAGTTAAGCATACCTACCCTGAGCACAGCTTACTCGGTGAAGAAGAAAGCAACATCATCGAGGGAGCTGAGTACACCTGGGTGTGTGACCCCGTAGACGGCACGTTGCCGTTTTCTTGTGGAATCCCCGTGTTCACCTTCTCACTCGCACTCACCCACAGTGGCGTACCGATTGTTGGGGTAATCTTTGACCCAATGAGCGACCGACTATTCACTGCCGTTCGAGGTGAAGGAGCGTTCCTCAATGGAGAGCAAATCCACGTTTCGAGTAAAGACACCCTACACGCCGCAATTGTCGATGTATCACACACGGGGGTGATGGCAGCCTTCAAGGAGTTTAAATCAAAGACAACCCGATTTTACTGCATCACCTACCCATCTGTGCTCGTGGCCTGCGGCGAGTATGACGGCACCGTTTACCCCGGTTTGAACGCTTGGGATGTTGCCGCCATCAAGGTGATTGTGGAGGAAGCAGGAGGCAAGGTAACTGACCGCAACGGAACCGACCAGCGATACGATGGCGCGGTTAACTGGGCAGTAATTTCAAATGGCACACTCCACGAGAAAATGATCGAGATTACGCGTAAACAATAAAAAGCGTACCTAGTCCTAGTACCCTGGAAAATAGTCTGTAACCAGCCGCGATCCTGGGACCCCGAGTTTTTTAACAAGTTTTTTTGATGCGTCCACAAACACATTCGGTCCCGATACATAGACTCGGCGTGCAGATACGTCCGGCACTTCTTGAGCTAGTAATTCGGAGGTAAGAAACCCCTGGTGAGCATTCCATTCTTTCGGCGCTCCCTCGAGCGATCCTAACGCATAGATAATCTTTGCACCTCGCGCTTCGGCTGCTTCAAGCACATCGCGGTACACAACCTCGGCTGGGTTTGCGGCGGAGTAGACGAGCGTCACATTCAGTGGCCCACCAGTTTCCAGAAGCTGTTGCAGCATGCTACGGAACGGCGTTACCCCAATACCCCCTGCCAAGAATAAGAGTGGCTCTGTTCCAGTAGGTAGTGTAAAATCACCGGCAACTTGCCCAACCATAATCTCATCACCCGGCCTTAACTCGTGTAGTCGTGTTTTGAAGCTACTCG
>CALBLZ010000075.1 GCA_937895715.1 uncultured Candidatus Berkelbacteria bacterium | reverse complement strand
TAGAGCACTAGCTTTGCAAGCTAGGGGTCATCGGTTCGAATCCGATATCCTCCACTAAAAAGAGTTCATTGACAAGACTGGGAATACAAAGAAGCAGTAGAGAATGGGATGTGGAGAATAGAGATCCGCAAGGGTCATATAAGATGTGTGTGTTAGTGGAAACATTAAGGCATGCGGAGGCGGAAGAGCAATTATTGTATGCTTTAGGGCATTCAATGAGGATTTGGAAGCGAACCAAGGGCGCACGGGGGATGCCTTGGCTCTCGGAGGCGACGAAGGACGTGGTAAGCTGCGAAAATCGACGGGGAGGTGCAAACGACCTTAGATCCGTTGGTGTCCGAATGGGGCAACCCTTCACGTTGAAGACGTGTAGACAATAGTCGCGAACCCACCGAACTGAAACATCTAAGTAGGTGGAGGAAAAGAAAACAAGTAGTGATTCCGCAAGTAGTGGCGAGCGAACGCGGAAGAGGCCAAACCCACGGGCGTGCCCGTGGGGGTTGTAGGACTGCGATGTGGAAGTTAACATATTAGTCGAAGCCCATGGAAAGGGGCACCGTAGGGGGTGAAAGTCCTGTAGGCGAAAATGTGTTGACACCTAGCAGTATCCTGAGTAGGGCGGGGCTGGAGAAACCCTGTCTGAATCTGGCGGCACCATCCGCCAAGCCTAAATACTACCGAGAGACCGATAGCGAACCAGTACCGTAAGGGAAAGGTGAAAAGCACCCCGAAAAGGGGAGTGAAAGAGACCCTGAAACCGTGCGCTTACAAGCGGTCGGAGTCTGTACTTTCGGGTACGGATGACGGCGTGCCTTTTGCATAATGAGCCTACGAGTTGTACCCCATTGGCGGCTTAAGCACCTCAGGTGCGGAAGCATAGCGAAAGCGAGCCTTAACAGGGCGATAGTCAGTGGGGACAGACGCGAAACCGAGTGATCTATCCATGGGCAGGCTGAAGGTCCGATAATCTCGGACTGGAGGGCCGAACCGGTAAGGGTTGAAAACCTTTCGGATGACCTGTGGATAGGGGTGAAAGGCCAATCAAACTCGGAGATAGCTCGTACTCCCCGAAATGCATTTAGGTGCAGCGTCGCCAAGAGTGTGTCGGAGGTAGAGCTACCAATAGGGCTAGGGGGCTTCACCGCCTACCAACCCCTGATGAACTCCGAATGCCGACACATTGCAACGGCAGTGAGGCGGTGGGTGCTAAGGTCCATCGCCGAGAGGGGAACAACCCAGACCATCGGCTAAGGCCCCTAAGTGATCGCTAAGTTGATAGAACGATGTGGGGATGCATTGACAGCTAGGATGTTGGCTTGGAAGCAGCCATTCATTTAAAGAGTGCGT
>CALBLZ010000074.1 GCA_937895715.1 uncultured Candidatus Berkelbacteria bacterium | reverse complement strand
GTCAGCTCGTGTCGTGAGATGTTGGGTTAAGTCCCGCAACGAGCGCAACCCCCGTCCTATGTTGCCAGCATTCAGTTGGGGACTCATAGGAGACTGCCGGTGACAAACCGGAGGAAGGTGGGGACGACGTCAAGTCATCATGCCCCTTATGTCCAGGGCTACACACGTGCTACATTGGCGCATACAGAGGGTTGCAATACCGTGAGGTGGAGCGAATCCCAAAAAGTGCGTCTCGGTTCGGATTGGAGGCTGAAACTCGCCTCCATGAAGATGGAGTTGCTAGTAATCGCAGATCAGCAATGCTGCGGTGAATACGTTCCCGGGCCTTGTACACACCGCCCGTCACACCACGAAAGCGAGCAACACCCGAAGCCAGTGGCCTAACCGCAAGGAGGGAGCTGTCGAAGGTGGGGTCCGTGATTGGGGTGAAGTCGTAACAAGGTAGCCGTAGCGGAAGCTGCGGCTGGATCACCTCCTTTCTAGGGAGTATCCCTATATGTCGACAGGCTCGACAACCGTCTCTTTCGGGAGACAACAGACGCTGCTCAGTTTTGAGAGACCGCCATGCGAAACCCGCATGTTGCGCGCCTCGATGGAGCTTGAAAACTGCACAATAGCCAATATTTTTTTGAAATAAGTAATTTACAAGGCGGCCGTATTTATCCTTAAATACGGCCGGCTCACCGTCAAGATATTAAGGGCGTACGGTGGATGCCTTGGCACCAGGAGTAGAAGAAGGACGTGGACGGCTGCGATAAGCCGCGGTGAGACGCTGAACAGTCTTTGACCCGCGGATTTCCGAATGGGGAAACCCGGCGCTGGTAATGCGGCGTCATCTGTCACTGAATACATAGGTGGCAGAATGCAAGCGAGCGAACTGAAACATCTAAGTAGCTCGAGGAAAGAAAATCAAACGAGACTCCCTGAGTAGTGGCGAGCGAAAAGGGATCAGCCCAAACCGATCAGCTGTAAGAGGACACTCGTTGTCTGATCGGGGTTGTAGGACGCATGCCCAGGCCGTGTCTGGCCTGGCAGCAGTTACAAAAGCAGGTGATAGTCGAAGCGAGTGGAACCTCGCACCATAGAGGGCAAACGTCCCGTAGACGAAATCGCACTGCACTGCTGATTGTGTTCCTGAGTAGGACCACACCCGTGAAACGTGGTCTGAATCTGGGGGGACCACCCTCCAAGGCTAAGTACTCCCTGGTGACCGATAGTGAACTAGTACCGTGAGGGAAAGGTGAAAAGTACCCCGGAAGGGGAGTGAAATAGTACCTGAAACCATACGCCTACAAGCGGTCGGAGCACCTTCGGGTGTGACGGCGTGCTTTTTGCATAACGAGCCGGCGAGTTACTCTTCAGTGGCAAGGTTAAGCGATGAGCGGAGCCGCAGCGAAAGCGAGTCTGAATAGGGCGAACATAGTCATTGGAGGTAGACCCGAAACTGAGCGAGCTATCCATGGGCAGGCTGAAGCGGGGGTAAGACCTCGTGGAGGGCCGAACCGACCTAGGGTGAAAACTGGGCGGATGACCTGTGGATCGGAGTGAAAGGCTAATCAAGCTCAGAGATATCTGGTTCTCTCCGAAATATATTTAGGTATAGCGTCGAGTGTTATGTGTGATGGCCGTAAAGCACTGATTGGACTAGGGGCCCTACCAGGTTACCGACTTCAGTCAAACTCTGAAGACCATCACAGTTAGCTCGGCAGTCAGCGTATGGGGGATAAACTTCATATGCGAGAGGGGAACAACCCAGACCATCAGTTAAGGTCCCTAAGTACTAGCTAAGTGGTAAACGATGTCCGAATGCATAGACAACCAAGAGGTTGGCTTAGAAGCAGCCACCCTTGAAAGAGTGCGTAACAGCTCACTGGTCAAGTGTTCGGGCGCGGATAATGTAGCGGGGCTAAAGCTAGTCACCGAAACTATGGGTGTGTACGCCTGCGGGCAGTACACGCGGTAGGAGAGCGTTCTCAGCGTGTAAGCGTTGGCGTAAGCCTTCGTGCGGTGCTGAGAAGTGAGAATGCCGGCATGAGTAACGAAAGAAGAGTGAGAATCTCTTCCACTGATTGTCCGAGGTTTCCTGAGTAAAGTTCGTCTGCTCAGGGTTAGTCGGGACCTAAGGCGAGGCCGAAAGGCGTAGTCGATGGCCAACAGGTTGATATTCCTGTACCACGTTGAATCCATTATGACCGATGGGGGGACGGGGAAGGGTAAGGGAACCCAGGCGATGGTTGTCCTGGGGCAAGTACGTAGCTAGTCGAAATAGGTAAATCCGTTTCGGCGTTATGACGCGAGGTGCGATGCCAGCTGGATTTAGTTCCGGCCAGTCTCTGAGCCCATGCCTCCAAGAAAAGCCTCTAGGCAGGATTCATGTGCCCGTACCGATAACCGACACAGGTGGACAAGTAGAAGATACTAAGGTGAGCGAGATAACCCTCGTTAAGGAACTCGGCAAAATCGCCCCGTAACTTCGGGAGAAGGGGCGCCCCGTTAGAGTGAAGTCCATACGGATGGAGCTCGAGGGGGCCGCAGTGAATTGGTCCAAGCGACTGTTTACCAAAAACACAGGCCTCTGCTAAGTCGTAAGACGACGTATAGGGGCTGACGCCTGCCCGGTGCTGGAAGGTTACGCGGACCTGTTAGCTCTTCGGAGCGAAGCAGTGAAGCTAAGCCCCAGTAAACGGCGGCCGTAACTATAACGGTCCTAAGGTAGCGAAATTCC
>CALBLZ010000073.1 GCA_937895715.1 uncultured Candidatus Berkelbacteria bacterium | reverse complement strand
TTGGGGTGGGCTTGGTACTTGAGATGCTTTCAGCACTTATCCCAACCAGATATAGCTACCCAGCGCTGCCTCCTCTCTGGGAGACAACTGGCACACCAGGGATCTGTTCTTCTCGGTCCTCTCGTACTAGAGAAAACTCCCCTCAGGAATCGAACGCTCACACAGGATAGAGACCGACAATATTGTTATCCTATTTTTACATAGGATTGCAGTCATTTCTGCTGCAATCTGCATGTCGCCATGCAGTTCGGACTATATCTTCCCAGCCGTTCAAGAACGGCTGTGGTCTGACATATAGTCTCTGAGGGTTTCCCGCAAAAGCGGGACCTTCCCTGCTGATTGTCCGCATGTGATAGATTTTTACTCATAAAGAGGCGTTTAGCCCTCTCTATCAGTACTACACAATACACCGGAGTTTCCAGCATTTAGTCAGATTTTACCACGCAATCAGTATGTATATGATGCATGAGTTTTCAAGTATTTATAACAGCTAATTTCTTAAAATCTCGATGTGGTTCACTAGTAAACATCGGAAAACGGACAGCTCTTTGTGATGGCGTCTATTCCATCACGGTCTACTGTCTCACGACGTTCTGAACCCAGCTCGCGTACCCTTTTAACCGGCGAACAGCCGGACCCTTGGGACCTTCTCCAGCCCCAGGATAGGATGAGCCGACATCGAGGTGCCAAACCGCCTCGTCGATATGGACTCTCGGAAGCGATCAGCCTGTTATCCCCAGAGTAGCTTTTATCCGTTAAGCCCGAACCCTCCCACGAGGGTATCGAGGATCACTAACACCTACTTTCGTATCTGCTCGACCTGTACGTCTCGCAGTCAAGCTGGCTTTTCGCGTTTGCACGACTGGCCCCGGTTTCCATTCGGGGTTAGCCAACCTTTGTACGCCTCCGTTACACTTTTGGAGGCAACCTCCCCAGTTAAACTGCCCGTCAGACAGTGTCCTCTCCCTGGATTTTTATGCAGGGATAAGTAAGATTTCTTCATTTCAAAGAGTGGTATTCCATATTTCGAGCAAGCTCTCCCACCTATT
>CALBLZ010000072.1 GCA_937895715.1 uncultured Candidatus Berkelbacteria bacterium | reverse complement strand
CAGGGGGCTGGATGCCACCTATGGCCTGAACGTGGCCATTCTTCGGAAAATCTTGGCCTTGAAGTGAGCAAAAAAACCATGGTCAAACGGGTTGACAGCCCCTGGACACCATGCTAACCTACGCCTCGCCCCACCGGAGACGGTGATGCGGCCAGGAGCTTGCGAGCAGGCTCCGTCTTTGACAACTGAAGAAGATACTAGAAGCGAATGCAATCTCGTTGGTAATCCGTTTTTGTAACTGATTATTGCGTGATAGCCGAGATTCCAAGAGGAGTTTGCTGCCAAGCGAACTCCAAAGCTCTATGGATAGCCATCCAAAGATGGTATTGAAGTAGAAAAGAGCACATGGTGGATGCCTAGGCGGTAGGCGACGAAGAAGGACGTAGCAGGCTGCGAAAAGCCTCGGGGAGCCGCGAGCGGGCTTTGATCCGGGGATATCCGAATGGGGAAACCGCTGAGCACAAAGAGCTCAGAGCATACGATGAATTCATAGTCGTATGCGGGCAACCTGGCGAAGTGAAACATCTCAGTAGCTAGAGGAAAAGAAATCAATCGAGATTCCCCGAGTAGTGGCGAGCGAAAGGGGAACAGCCCAAACTTGCGTGACGTGATAGGTGTCAGCCGTTGTCGCGCGGGGGTTGTAGGACTGCATGTTGGACTCTGACAGGTCCGAGCAGAGTAAGAAAATCATTGCTTAGTCGAAGCGGCCTGGGAAGGCCTGTCAAAGAGTGTGATAGCCACGTAGACGAAAAGCGATGGTCTCTGTTGTGTAGTTCCTGAGTACGGCCGGGCACGTGGAACCCGGTCGGAAGCTGGGTGGACCATCATCCAAGGCTAAATATGACCTACCGACCGATAGCGATTAGTACCGTGAGGGAAAGCGTGAAAAGAACCCCGGGAGGGGAGTGAAATAGAACCTGAAACCGTGTGCTTACAAACCGTGAGAGGCCTATGGGGCGACCCAGGCTTATCGCGTGCCTATTGAAGAATGAGCCGGCGACTTACTAGTACGGGCGAGGTTAAGGGACTGAGGTTCCGGAGCCGGAGCGAAAGCGAGTCTGAACAGGGCGTTTAGTCCGTATTAGTAGACCCGAAGCGAAGTGACCTATCCATGGTCAGGGTGAAGCTCTCTTAACCGTGAGTGGAGGCCCGAACCGATGTTTGTTGCAAAAGACTCGGATGAACTGTGGATAGCGGTGAAATGCCAATCGAACTTCGTAATAGCTGGTTCTCCCCGAAATAGCTCTAGGGCTAGCGTCGGGATTTAAACACTGGGGGTAGAGCACTGACAGAGCTAGGGGCCCTGACCGGTTACTGAACTCCATC
>CALBLZ010000071.1 GCA_937895715.1 uncultured Candidatus Berkelbacteria bacterium | reverse complement strand
GCTTAGTGCGGCAACTATCGGCAAAGTTTATATCCCCGAATAGTTTTTCGGTTACCTTAACAATTCCCTGTGAAAGCAGAACAGAAGGAGCTTGCTTTGGATCAAGAATCAAACTCTTAAACGTACCGGGTTGCAGTCCGAGTCCCTGCTCGATGTTTAAGCTGAAGCCCATACCAAGGAACTTGTCGAGAATCAGGTCGCGGGAGGCTTGGGCATCGTTGCTAAAGAGTAGTCTAGAAAGATCGCCTGCAAAGCCACCAGTGCTACCGAGGCCGCCACATTTCCCACCAAATCGGTCGTAACCACCGGTTAGGAGGTTGGTAAGGAACTCACCTGTTTTGACAGAGTCTCCTCCGCACACGCCGCTTCCGGCAATAATGTTTCCGAGGTTGCTTATAGCAGAGCGTGCCCATTCAGCATTAATTTCGCCAATCTTGGTGTCAAAGAGGTCTTCTAGTATTTTTTGTCCTCTGATCTGCTGTTCACCCAAAACTCTAGAAACAACATCTCCTACAGACTGCCCTTTTAGGAAGTCTGTAATACTTGAGGTGAACTTACTCCTCAGGTTATTGGCGCTGAACTGGAAATCATCAATTCGTTCGAGGTAGTCAGTGCCCAGGGTGCCTTCATAGGAAACTGCATTTGTATTAAAGAAGTCGAGTGGCATCGTATCTTGGTTGAGGTACGACGACACGTCTCCGATATCACCACCCCGATAGATGGCGTCAGCAGAACCAACCTTCTCCAGAAGGATACGGCGGACTTCGCTACTAACAACAGCTGGAAGTTGATAGTCATCGTTTTTCGGTAGTGTCCAGAGTGTTTGCAGAACGCCGTTGGTAAAGAAGGTCTCAGCGTCGGTACGGGCGAGCTTCTTTGCCTCATTGGTGCGTTGTGCTGGGTCGCTGCCAACCCAAAAGCCCACAGGATCCGTGGTTACTAGTTGGTCGAGGGTAACTTTCGCCAGGTAGTTATCACCAACCTGCTTATCAAACTCAGCCAAGAGCTTATTGCGCGCCTCGAGTGGAATCTTTCTTGCCTCACCGTTCGTGAACAGGAGGTCGCTTAGCTTGCTACGAACACCTTTAAAGTAGTTTTCGAACGGCGTGTTGCTGATACCAAAGCTACGCAGGATTTCAGGCACACTATTCTTACAACGAAGTGTGTTGTCGGTTGGATTGGTACAAGGCGAATTAATCTTTCCCTGGAAGCTATTGGCGGTGAGCCCAAGGCCTTCGGTTAAGACTGCATTCCCCCAGTTTTGGTAGGCACTACCTTGTTGGATAAGATTGAAATACTGTGGGAAGTTTGGAACGGCTTGCCCAATCCGTTTCATCCCTTCACGGGCAAGTATGGTATCACGTGCAGTGTCCGGGTCGGTCCAGGGTTGCCCACCAGTGCTCGAACACGAAACCTCTGCCCCAGCTTGGTTGCGGCAGATAGGATTGATTAGCTGTCTGGTGGTGCCCTGCGGAACATTAAAGGCAAAGTCCAGGTTTGCAGCACCGATCTTCCACATAATTGGACGGATATCACCTTGGAGAATGGCGATAAAGTCGGCAGGGGTAAGGCTGCCGTTAACGCGGTCACCGCCGTACGGCAGGAGCTGGTAGATTTGTGTCTGGATAGAGTTGCCAAAGATTTGCTTACCAAGATCTGTAAGCTCCTTACGCTCATCTGCCGAGTAGGTACCTCGACTTAACCTCTCGTAACTCGCCTCATTAGCCTCGTTGCCGTTTCTTGCACTGTACCCCAACGCAAGGTTAAGGCGATCCTCATTCCAGTTTTTGTCTGATGAACCGAGCGAGTACCAAGTGTAGAATCCTCCCTCGCTCTGGCTGGTCAAGACTGTCTCGAGCGCCCGAGCGCCCGTCCAACGACTGTATGAACCTAGTCGAGTTTGGTAGTCGCCGTATCCAGTCTTCACCGTCTGCTCAGCAGGTGTGGAGTATGGGTCAAGAAGCTTAATCAAGTCACTGATGAGCACGAGCTGCTCAGCGTCAATGTACCGCTCTCCTCGTGTCCTCTGCAGGTCACTAATCAACTTCTTGCTTGCAGTTATGCGATCGGTGGTCTGGTAGGTGTATGGATCGAAGAGTTCTTGCCCACTCGATATCTTGTTGAGCGCTACCGCAGCAGCTGCTAGCCGATCGGTAACTGCTGTATTTGGTGATGTGGTTGCGGCAGCATGTCGGCGGAGTAGTGAAACAAACGGATCGAAGTTACGCCCGATAGCCTGTAGCTGTTCTTGGGAGGCTGCGACAGCCGGTACATCGCGCAGGAGTATCTCAAGACGTGTTCGGGTATCTGTAAAGGTGGTGCCCGGCAGGTCCGCTAGAGTTGAATTATTGGTGTCCCTTAGTATTCCACCTAGTTCGTCACGCACTGTTGCAATGTGGGTGCGATAGAAGCTAAGCTCCTGGCCTAGCTGTTTGGCTTGACGGTTAGAAAGGAGACGATCCTTGCGTCCGCGCGTAGCGGAATTGCTATTTGAGCGGTTCCAAATAGTTCGTACCACCTCTTCCTGACCAATCCGTTGAAAGGTTTGGCTACCAGCATCAAGCATAAAGAGCCTGGCTAAGTCCCCCTGGTCCAGGCCGCCGTCAAGAATCTTCTGTTCAGACACCTGCATCATCACCAGCTGTTTCTGGGCAGCGCGAGTAACTTCTTCTAGCTTGCCACCAGTGAGACCAGAGAGAACCTTGGTGTAGCCAGTTGTTAGGTTTCCAGCGATTGCTTGCTGGGCAAACGGATCCTCCGAAAGTTGTTTAGAGAGCTGAACGCGCCCAATCTCAATAAAGCCCGTGTCTGCTGAGTCAATTTTGCTGAAGAACGGAGCAATGCTTAGGGTGCGGTTAATCGGTTCATTTGTTCTGTCGCGGTCAGCTGTGAGTGGTGCGATCAGGGTGCGGAGTAAGTCGCGGCTGTAACGCGGTGTGTTGATGAGTCGATTGTGTGAGTCAAGCGAAAAGCTGCTACTCGGCAGGTCTAGGCCTACACTATATCCACTCTGGGTTGCTAGGCCGTCAGGAAGTTCGTTAAGTGCTCCAGTCTGGAGTGCCTTGAGCATTGCGTCACGCATGCGCTTTAGTTGATCACTAAGTCCTTGTAAGAAGTTTGATGCACCACGAAGCTTTTTAAGCTCTATTGAGTCTTCTTTAGTTTCGTCAGCGATAGTTGTGGACTTGCCGTCACAGTCGTGAATATACACACCATTATTGGAGAGCGTTGGTTTGTACACAGCGTTGTTCCCACCATTTTTTGCGGTGTTGTTCGCAGTGCAGGTAATGCGCTGCTGCAGATCATTTACCAAGAATAGCCACCCATTTAAATCACGGCGGTTATTGTATTGGTTTTCGTAGGTCGCGAGGTCGCTAGTTGCTGCGGGGCGAGCAGTAATTAGGTTGATGCGGTCAATGAGCTCCTTATTCAAGTCTGCCCCGGTGAGATTGAGGAGTGGTGTGAGGTCAAAGATATTAGCCGTACTCTGCTCACCATAAAGCGCCTCGATCATGGTAAGTCTGCTCGCTAGCGTGAGGTCCTTGCTCGTAAGTCCGTTCAGGATTTCGCGTACGGTGAAGGGTTTGAATGTAATCGCACAACTGGCCACCTTAGAGGTCTTCCCATTCTGGTTTTCGGCGATAGCGGAGATTATTCGTGTTGTACGGATCTTGTCATCACGAATGGTGAGGGTGGTTTTGTACTCATTTGTGCTACTGAATCCGGCGGCTGGATAGGTCGTTGTAGCTCCTTTGTCGGTT
>CALBLZ010000070.1 GCA_937895715.1 uncultured Candidatus Berkelbacteria bacterium | reverse complement strand
GAGGCATAATACCGTTATACGATACCCGCATGCGCTACTCGTTTATATCAGATTCTACGCCTGATGAGAACTGCTATGAAGAGCAAAACCACCCGTCCGATTGGCTGGGTGGTTTTGGGGCTCTCTCAAGTTATCTGTAGATACTCCCACAGGGGGATGTCGACGTCGCCAAGGACGATGTAGTTTCTCCAGATGACAAGCGTTCCTCGCATGCCGCTTGCTTTAAAGCGCGCGACTGCGTCTGAGGTTGCCTGGTCGTTCGGGATGATCCGCGGTTGAACCTGAAGTCCAGCCGAGATCAGGCGTGCGTGTATGTAGCACACGCAGGCCAGTCCCTGTAGCTGAGCGATTGCAGCTTCCCGCCTGCTCCCAAGAGCAATGAGCTGTGGGAATACGGGGGTGATCTGGTCGAACGAGAAATCTGCTTGGTCACCCAGCAGTCCCTCCAACTTAGAGGCGTCTGCATCCTTTGGCAGCAGGTATGCCCGCTCCAGATCGATGGGCGCCCGAGCTGACTCGTGGTGACAGACGTTGGCAATGAGCTTCCGAGCAAGCTCGGCGTTGAGGATTTTCCCGCGTGGATCGAGGTACTCCATCCCGGAAAAGATCGATCGAATCTCCTTATTTGCCCATAGCGCTTGGCAAAGACTGTCGAACAGTGGCTTCGTTCGAGCTGTCAAAGGGAGTGACCCGTCTTGAGCCATGTGGTCGTACCTTCTGCGCCGTCCCGCCTCGATAACCGAGGTGACGAGGTTCTTGAAGGTGGGCTCTTCTACCCACCAATCCCCCCAGGCAGACATAAGCGCTGTGTGGACGTCTGGAGCGACAGGAATGTCGTTCTCATCTACTTCCACAAAGCGGTACTTGCCACCGCTCGGAGCGGCGACAGGCCAGCTGACATCAGCCTGGAGGATAGTAAACACTAAGCCCTCCAGAGCCTCCTGGTCGGTTGAAACAAACTCTCGGTCCCACAGTGTTCTTGCGTTGTGTACGAGGCGGTCAGTAAATACCTCCTCGAATCCGACGTCGCTCTTGGCTTTAGCGAGAGCTGCTGCTGCAGCTTCTTGCTGTTGTGTGATTGCTCTACGCTGACCCTTGGTCAGGCGGGGTTCTTCGTCTTTCGGCATGATAAGCTCCTCCTGCCTAGTATCGGCGAGGCGCGCACAAACTACCTGAAAACTGTCAGAAAGTCAATGTGGGAGGTGCATTATCAAGAGGTGTGCCTAGGAATGTGTTGGCTCAGCGGCTGTTCCAGGGCAGAGTAAGTCTCAAAGGAAGGATTAGTATCGATACGATACTCGTTGAAGAATGGGCATGTTTCTTCAGTAATGTG
>CALBLZ010000069.1 GCA_937895715.1 uncultured Candidatus Berkelbacteria bacterium | reverse complement strand
ATCGTACGCCGTTTGAATAGAGTCGACAATTATAAATGCCGGCTTCACTTGCTCAACCAGGGCTTCAATTGTATTTACATCACTTTCTGAGGCTAAGTGGAGTGTTTTTGAACGAATCCCCAACCGATTTGCTCGAAGCTTAATTTGCTCAGCAGACTCCTCACCACTGCAGTACAGCACATCTTGTACCGCTAGCCCTGCAAACTGCAGGAGAAGTGTACTTTTTCCAATACCAGGATCTCCCCCGAGTAAGATAACGCTACCCGGCACAATACCGCCACCGAGTACTCGATCGAGCTCTTGCATGCCCGTAGCCCTACGCTGTGTGTGATCCGCAATTACGTCGTCGAGTTTTTTGGCTGTGGCACTACCAGAAGCGGTACTACGATTTGCGCCACCACCCCCCTGCTTAGCAATTTTGAACTCTTTTAGTGTGTTCCACTCACCACACACCGAGCACTTGCCTTGCCACTGCAGGTACTCCTCCCCACAAGAGGAACAAACAAACACGGTGCGATCGGATGATTTACCCATAGTTCAGTTATCCCAGTATTGTGAGCTGGTCGCAACTGTGTCCAGCTACACCAAATCCTGGACGTGGTTGATTACGAGGTTTACTGAGCAGATTCCCTTCCACTCTTGTGATTCAACATAGAGGTCAAAGTAGGCATGCTTACCCTCTTCAAGCTGTGTCGCCTTCGCCCCCCAAGCAACCGCCCGCCGCTGTACTTGCTCGTGTTCGAGCATGCAGGAACGGTGCTGCCCCTCCTTACCAATGGCTTTCACACCAACCGAAGCAGCTTCGACTCGAACTATCGGAGTAGGAAAGCCCATCCCGTACGGCTCAAGTTCTGCTAGCGCATCAGCAAGCTCTAGATCCACATCACCTAATGTCATGGTTGCATCAGGTTTACGTACAAGTGATGTGGCAAACTGAGTAAGGCTTAGCCCAAGCTTAGCTAGTCCATTATTTACTGCTGCCCGCAGAGCTTCTGGTGTTCCCTGTGGCTGTAAGCTTAATCCTGCAGCCTTTGCGTGGCCACCATACTGCTCCAGGGTTTCAGCCGCTGCATCAAGCATCGTTAGGGCATGCGCGCCATCTACACTACGCACCGACCCTTTAATAACTGAGTCTTCGTTGGCCAGCACTATCGCTGGTCGTTTATACCGCTCAACCAGTTTACTTGCTACCAACCCAATTACCCCGCTCGACCAACTTGGGTCGTACACTACAATGCACAGGTCTTGGGGATCCTCACCAACCAAGGTCATTGCTTCGCGCACAGACCTCTCAACTAAAGCTTGGCGCTCGCTATTCTGCTTATTAACATATTCAGCTAGGTGCACACCCCGTGTAGCGTCTTCAGTTGTTAGAAGTGTTAATGCAGCATGCTCTTCATTGTGAGACTCACTATGCATTCGAGAAGGCGCATTGAGTCGGGGAGCAATCTTAAAACCAATGTCACCTGCCGAGATCTCAGTAATGGTAACCCCAGCAGTTTCGCTTAGCAGGCGAAGTCCAAGGTTGCGAGTTTTGGCAAACACCTTCAGACCAAATTGCACAAGTGTGCGGTTTTCACCAACTAACGGCACCAAGTCGCCTACCGTAGACACAGCAACAAGGTCGAGTAACCACTTTAGCTGAGCCTCATCCTTACCAAGGCTGCGGTAGCATGCAACTGCCACTTTCCACGCCAACGCGCATGCACAGAGCTCCTTAAACGGATACTCGCACGCAGCTTGCTTAGGGTTCACCATAGCCACAGCTGCATGTGCAACGTGCTCGCCGTGTGGCTCGTGGTGATCAACAACAATAGTTTCAATACCGTCGGCGAGCAATGCTGAAATGTGCTCACCTGCCACCGTGCCATTATCAACGGTAATGAGCAGCTGAGCCCCCAGCGCACGAATGGTTTGCACTGCGGCGCTGCTCAGCCCATACCCATCACTACGAAGCGGGATAATCGGAATTATTGTGGCTCCAAGCGGTGTTAGTGCGCGCACAAGTAATGCAGTAGCTGGAACGCCGTCAGCGTCATAATCACCAAATACTACGATTTTCTCCTTAGATGAAATGGCTGCTAGTATTCGATTTACCGCCTTGTCCATGTTGTGTAGCAAAAAGGGATCGTGCACATCACGTGCAAAATCAGGACGCAAAAATGATTCTTGATCACGTGCAAGAATTCCCCGCTCTGTGAGAATGTGGCTAAGGAGCGCCTGCTTATCGGACATACGCCCAGCGGTCGATACGCAAATCTACCTGTGAATCTGGTTTCAGTTTTCCATCGCGCTGTAACCTGGCAAGGTTACGCACCTGTACACCCGGGTCTGCAAGGCTGCTCATAAATACTCGCATGCCCCCACTTACTACCATCGTTATGTCGTAGCTTGAGTCGCCAATCTCTATGTATTCAACGGTATATACAGAAAGATAACTGCGCATTGCCGATGAGGCGCTCCCTACAAATTCCTCAAAGAGACGACTCACCACAGCATCACCAATAGCAACAGGTAAGCGCTTGCTATCGTTAACCAGGGGAACCTGTTGCAGTAGTAACCCAAACGAAGTCTCTGGTGAAGGAGGTTGTGCTACTGGATACTGCATAAAGGCGATTCCGTCTGAATCGAGCAGGTATATTGTCTCCCCCGACTGCCAGCGTATAACCGGAGTTCGCTCGGTTACAACCACACGAACCGTACGAGGAATTCCCTTCAACACCTGAACTGTCAGAACTGGCTGAGACTCCTTAATGCTACGTGACACATCATCTTCGGGAAATCTCCAAATATTCCCACCCAGCGGCACCAGCGCCTGAATTGCACTCGGCTCAGCAACTTGTGCACCCTGCACCTCTACGGTTTCAACTGCGAACATACGACTCTCAAACAAGAAGTAGTACAGGCAGTACCCAAGTAGTAACACGAGAAGGATGCGTAAAAAACGACGCAACTTTCTCCAGTCACGTTTTGGTTTTTGTAGATCACCGTAGATGCGGGGCACGTGCCGCACTGTCTGCCGTTGGAAGCGAGCCATATCCGTTATTGTACCACGCTAAAACTCAGCTCTAGATCACGGGTAGTTGCAGTATGAACCTGAGTGCGTACCATTTCTACAAACTCAATAACCAGTTCTGGAGAAATCCTACCAAAGGAATCTCGGGGAGTAGAACGTTTTGCACGTAGGTAATTTGGCTGGTGCCGGTCGAGATGCAATCCTTGGTGTGACATTTTTGTGCAGCCAGCCTTGGTTAACACCTCAATAAGTGAGGCGTCCTGAGGCTCGCAGAACAGAGGACCAAACCAATCAGTGCCGCGAGGTTGCTCACGTTGAGATTGCTGCACAGCAATCTGTAAGCGCCGTGCAATTTCATCGTGACGATTATTCGTAAGCTGGAGTTGGGCGGTAAGCACAACAGGACTTAATGGAAGGCCATGGAGACGTTGCAATTCCTGAATCTTGGTTCGATCATTTCCCTTTACGCCCAGGAGCCAAGCACCCGAATAGTGCACAATACGGGGCTCAGGCTTCATCTTGGTTGGGGGCAACAACAGAGCTAGTGACTGCAGGGACGAGCTTAGCCGCTGGCCGTTGTACTCTGGATCATACGTAAGCGCCGCCCCAACGGTTCCTTTAAAACCGTATAGCCCGGTTAAACCACCGAGACCACGACTTGCAGCTGAAACGATTAACTCAGGAAGGAGCACACCAGCATCTAGTACCACCTGGCTTTTGGCTGCCACAAAGGTAACCTGACGAGAAAAGTTTTGAATCACAAGCCCAGCAAAGTATTCTCCTAAAAATAGTGTCGAGGTGTTAGCTCCGACCACAAGGTAGGGGATCTGAGCATCACATGCAGCTTTGACAGCCTGAATCACCTCTACCACTGAGTGTGCCTTGGTATAAAAACCAAGGGTTGTAGCTATGCGCAGCCCATTACCATCTGGTGAGAGGGGGTAGTCACGCTCAACGCTCGGTATCTGACGAAGGAGCTGCGCGTGGATATCGTCGGTCATTGTAGAAACTCCACTTCTGGTACAAGGGTAAGGCTAAATCGTTCGTTCACCCGTTGCATGACCAGCTTAATGAGTGTGGCAAGATCCTCTGCCGTTCCAGGACGACCTTCTGCAATGCCCACGTTACAGATAAAGTTAGCGTGACCAGGGAATACCTCCATCCCACCAACGCGCATGCCCTTACACCCCGCTAGATCGATGTACCTAGCTGCGGACTGTGACCATCCCTCCTCTGGCCTCTGAATTTTTTCGGAGATAGCCAGGGGAGTCAGCTCAGGAGAAACTGCTCCGAGATTTTGAAACACCGACCCGCAGTTTGGGCCTGCGGGCTGCACCCGGGTTTTTTCTTGTGTCCAATGGAGGTAGAAGTCTCGTTTTTTTGCCGCGAGCTCAGGGGAGACGTGATCGAGTGCGCAGATAACTTTGGTAATGCTTAGCCCTCGCTTTTCGTGAAACAGTGAGTAATCGTAGGCAAACTTCAAATCATCGTGGGAAAATACCTGCTCCTCCCCCTTTTCGTCGATGGCGTGCACGGCTACAATGTACTCTGAAAAAAAGTGAGTGCCGCCATGAATATTATTGAACACAGCGCCCCCTACCCTGCATGGTATGCGGGAGAACCACTCCAGACCAATAAGCGACTGC
The DNA here is from genome assembly GCA_937895715.1 of uncultured Candidatus Berkelbacteria bacterium. Lineage (GTDB taxonomy): Bacteria > Patescibacteriota > UBA1384 > CAILIB01 > CAILIB01 > CALBLZ01. Next base: position 7,691 of record CALBLZ010000069.1, on the reverse strand, counting down.
TGCAGGCTCCACATAACCGCCTGACCCCATAGCATCCCTGCCCCAAACGAGACCAGCTGTGGTTCCCCTGCCTCATCATCATCGCTAGGTAGCTGTAATACTCCTTCTGCCTTACCTTGTGTGTGCCGCACCTCAGGATGAGAAGCAGACTTCCAGGCAGCAAACGCATCCTCGTAGCCCTGAGCCTCTTCCGCTGGCAGCACAGCTGCTTCGGTATTCTCCATACGAATAACTAACCCAGTAACCCCAGCATCTGGAAAAATCAGATTGCTTCCTGCCCCGATTACCCGAGTCTCTAGGTTTTTGGCACGCCCCCATGTCTGCACCTCACGCAGTTGATCAACCGTCTTAACTCGTGCAAAAAAGCGGATCACACCCCCTACCTGCATTGTGGTAAGGGTGGCTCCGCTGACGTTTTCTTCGACACATGATGGACGCTGCATATCTGCAGTCTAGCAGAGCAGGCCCCAGTCCTCTAGCTTGACAAATCAACTAGCACCAAGAGGTAGCTAGGGCACGAATATTCCCCGCCCCCATTACCATTAGGATGCCGGGCTCGGTCGATGCTTGCTGCACCAGTTGTTTCAATTGCTCTAAATCGGTTGCCACATCAAGCTGAAGCTTGCCCGCCAGATGGCCCATTCTTTCGGCAATGGCGGATGATTCTATCTCAATTCCCTCTTCGCGTCCGGCAACATGGTAGATAGGAGCCAGTATTAGATGATCTGGTGTATTTGCATCAAAGCAGTGGGCAAACTCATCAAGCAACTCTTTTGTCCGCGCTTTCTGGTGGGGCTGAAATACAACGGTAAGCTTGGTATTGCCACCAGCCGGCCATGATTCTCGCGCCGCTTGAAGCGTTGCCCGAACCTCAGTTGGGTGGTGAGCGTAGTCATCAAATAAGGTCGCAGCATTCCACTCACCCAAGAGCTCAAACCGCCGTCCAACACCCGGAAAACTAGCTATCGCTTGTTGAATTACATCCTGTGGAATTCCTAGCTCATGAGCAACCCGTGCGGCACAGCTTGCGTTAAACATCACATGCTTACCTGGCTGAGGGGGGTGGATCCCAGGATAAAATACTTCCGGACTTTGCCAGCGGAACGCGTACTTAAAGCCCCGCGCAATTTTGCGCAGGCGTGAGTCTTTTGCGTTTCCAATGAGCATTCCCCTGCCGCGTGGTGACGCATGCACCTCACTTGGAAGGTTTCGTAAGAACCGTTTATACGAAGCTTCGATTTCTGGAAGCCCTCCAGTGTAGTAGTCAGTGTGATCTTTGTCGATGTTAAGTACTACAGCGATCTGTGGGTAAAAGTTGTGAAAGCTGCGGTCATACTCATCCGCCTCAATTACTAAGTACTCACTTTTGCCGATCTTTGTGGCATTCCCCCAGGCCGTAAGTGAACCTCCAACAAATACTGTTGGATCATACCCCGCCTTATCGAGTATCCAGCCAATCATTCCCGACGTTGTCGTCTTTCCGTGGGCGCCAGCCACAGCGATAGTGTAGTGATTCTTGGTAATCTTTCCGGTCCACTGTGCGCGCTTGCTAATCGGCACCCCACGTCGCTCTAACTCTTGAAACTCTGGGTAGCTTGGTGAAGCAGGTGTATTTGCAGAAGTAATTATCCCCTCCGTAATGGTGCCGGGAATAGCGCTGGGGTCACAACCAATGTGGATGTTTGCACCTGCCGCCGAAAGACGTCGGGTAATGTCTGATTCCTGTACATCGCTACCTGATACCTGCCACCCCTGTGCAAGGGCATAGTCGGCAATCCAAACCATGCCAACGCCCCCTATGCCGATGAGGTAGAGGTGCTTACTCATACAGCTAAAATCGTCGCAGCCATAGTGGCAGCTGCTTCAGGGTGGTCAAACTGGCCAATTGCCTTACTAAGGGCACCCCGCTCCTTCGGAGTGTGGAGAATATGGAGCACTTCGTGAACTAGCGTTTTGGTAGTTGTGGCCTTCTCGTCTAACACTACTGCTGCCCACTTGCCCTGCAAGACTTTTGCATTCTCCCACTGGTGATTTTGTGAAGCACTCGACAACGGAATAAGAACCGCAGCACTCCTCGCGGCGGCAAGCTCGAAGATAGTTCCGCCGGCTCGGGAGATAACTACTGAACTACGCAGAATAATCTCTGGCAATTCTTCGGCAATAAACGGTGCCAGGTGAAGACGTGTATTTAAACTAGCAGGCAGCTCATCAGCCTTGCGGACGTACTGAATGAATTCATTCTTGCCGGTGATGTGTACAAGATCGCAGTAGGCAAGTAGCTCCGGCCAGGCACGAGAAACCAGCTCATTCACTCGTCGTGCACCCTGACTTCCCCCGATAACCGTGACAATAGGTAAATCACCAGATATCAGACGGTGGCCTACCTGAATCGGTTCGTCCCCAGGCTTAGCGTAGAAGGCCTGACGTACGGGCTGGCCGGTGGCAAGCAACCGATCCTTTGGCAAATTCTTATACACTTCTGGCGGAAAAGCGGTAAAAATCTTCGTAGCAGATCGAGCGATTATACGATTCGCCAACCCAGGTACAACGTCAGTTTCGTGGCAGTATACCGGGATCTTCATGCGCCGCGCCGCCATTACTACGGGCACGCTCACAAACCCACCTTTTGCAAAAACTGCTGTTGGTTTTAGTTTCTTTAGTAAACGGCGGGCCTGCCACATTCCTCGCAGCATCTTGATACCTTCGGGGATATGCCGCAGGGTAATAAACCGGTTTAGCTTACCGGCAGAGATCACATACGGCGTAAACGGCAGTCGACTATCTTGAATCAGGGGCGAGATAACATCCTCTGCCATACCGATGTAGCTGAAGGTAAGCGAAAGATTGTGCTTTTTGGCATAGTCTAAACAAGCCTCCATCACCGGAAACAGTGGAGCAATGTGCCCTGCAGTTCCTCCTCCCACAAATAGAATATGACGCTGGTTACTCATTATCCTGCCTTATTTAGTTTTGTTGCACGAGCCGTAGTACGCCGACCCGCTGCTTTATTCTGCTCTGTAAGCACCGGACCTTCGGTAGTATGACGGGAAATGTTAAGCAGCACACCTGCTGCAACCATGGTAACCAGGAGGTAGCTTCCGCCATAACTAATAAACGGCAACGGTAGTCCCTTGAGTGGCACCAGCTGCAACATTGCTGAAAGGTTTAGGAATGATTGATAGGCAAACCACGTAGTGATTCCTGTAGCTAAGTACCGCGAAAAGTCATCCGGTGCACGCAGCGCCACCCGGTAGCAGCGGTAAATTACAAAGAAGATTGCGAGCACAAGGAGCGCGCCCACAATAAACCCAAGCTCCTCAACCACAATGGCAAAAATTGAGTCGGTATGTGGTTCTGGCAGAAAGAGGCGCTTTTGACCACTCTGTCCGAATCCCAATCCAAACCAACCACCCGACCCTACGGCAATTGAGATATTTTTTACCTGGTACGAAGCTCCACTCTGGTCGCGCTCTGGGTTTAAGAAGGTAAGAACACGCTCCCGTCGGTATGGTACCGATAGCGCAGCAGCTGCTCCGATAATGAGAATCAACCCTCCTGCAACAGCTTGCTTCCAGGTCATGCCAGCAACCACATAGATCGAAATAGCAGCAACAATAATTACGGTAAGCGTCCCGAAGTCTGGCTGACGCAACATCAGCAGGCTAATCACCGTCACCACCCCCATGAAGGTGCCGAAGGTATTCCAACTACGCACTTCCTCCTTTCGCTGCGCAAACCAGGCTGCCAAGTACACACTAAACAAAAGCTTTACTACCTCAGAAGGTTGAAAAGAAAAGAATCCGAGGTTAATCCAGCGTTGAGCTCCGTTAATTACATCTGCCTTACCGAGTACGAACACACTCAATAACAGAATTAGACAAGCTGGAAGCATCCACTTGGCCAGCTTTTCCCAATTGCGGTAATCGGTAACCGACGCTACAGCCATGAGTATCAACCCGAGGACAACCCACATCAACTGACGCTTAAAGTAGAACTGAGGGTCAGAGGTATTGTCCAGGCTCACAATAATCGAAGCCGAGTAAATCATCACTACACCAAAAAGTACAAGGCTAACAATGCCAATCGCCAGCGGAGTATCGAGCTTGCGCCTTCTTAACATACCGTCATTCTACCATGTGACGGCGCACGGCATTGGCAAAATCATTGCCTCGCTCAGCATAGTTATCATACGGAGTATCGCTGCGTGTGCCCGGTGCAAGTAGTACCACCTCACCTGGCTTTGCAATGGCAAGTGCTGCTTCTACAGCAGCAGGCGCATCTGGAACTTCTTGAAAATTAGTATAGAACGCATTAGCAAACCCTCGCTCAAACGCTTTGGATGTGTTCCCTGGTAGCAGGTACACACTGGCGCACTGTGGTGCAATCCGCTCTGCAAAGGCAGTGTAGTCAGCTCCTTTATCGCGACCACCAAGGATCAGGTGGATAGTTTTTCCTGGAAAAGCTTCAACTGAAACCTGGGAAGACTCCGGAGTGGTGGCAATACTGTCATCGTAGAAAGCAACTCCATTTACTTCACCAACAAAGGAGAGACGGTGCTCTAACCCGGTAAAGCTACACACAACCTCTTTAACAACGTCGTCGGAAATCCCAAACTCCTTTGCAACTAGGTAGGCCGGAATAATATTCTCAAGGTTATGCTCACCCCGAAGTTTACGATCAGCTACTGAAAAAGGTAACTCGGTAGCTCGGCTGTACTCAATTGTACGGCCATGACCAAGCGCCATGTACTCTTGCATCTCTGGGTAGCCGGTATTGATAATCGCTAAATCGTGGGGGCGCTGGTAGGCCAAAATTTTAGCTTTGGCGGCCCGGTAATTTTGCAGTGAGCCATGGTGCTCGAGGTGGTCTTGCGTTACGTGAAGGAGCACTGCAATTTCTGGGCTATGCGCACAATCTTCTAGCTGAAAGCTGGATAGCTCTAACACTACAATGTCATCCTTGGTTAGCTGCTCAAGAAAACTGAAAGGATCTAGGCCAATATTTCCAGCTAGGTAAACCTTGCCGTCTTTGTAGCCGGCCTCAAGAATCTTTGTAATGAGTGTACTCGTAGTTCCCTTCCCCTTTGTTCCCGTAATCCCGATTGTGCGAGCAGGAGTAAGCTCAAAGAAGTAACTTGTCTGTGAGGTAAATGTGGTACCAGCTGTGGTTGCCTCACGAATACCCGGCAGCTCGGTCGAAAAACCAGGGCTGCGGAACACTACATCGAATCGAGCCAGATCAACCGTAACATCTGGTACGATTTCCCAGGTGACCAGCTGCTGTTCTTCATCAGAGAAAGGTTGACCATCTTTAACTCGAGGATCTTTATCAAGAATAGTGATTGCATGGCCTTGGCGGACCAGATAGTGAGCAACTTCGTGGTTATTAACTCCGTAGCCAAGAATTGCAATCTTTTTACCGGTAAGGGTGAGCATGGTTATGGATTTATAAGAGCTAGCATCAAGCCAATTGAACAACCTACTGCGGAGATAACCCAAAACCGCATGGTAACCTTACTTTCTGGCCACCCAATGGCTTCAAAGTGATGGTGAATTGGCGCAACCTTAAACACTTTACGATGAAAAAACTTCTTACTTGTAATCTGAATAATTGTAGAGAGCCCTTCGATAAACGGAATTACAAGAATAAATGGCAGCACAACGACTGAGTTCGTTAGAAAAGCGAGCACCGGGAGGGTCATGCCCAGGGCCATGCTCCCCGTGTCACCCATAAAGAACCGAGCAGGGTGAATGTTAAACCACAGGAAGGCCAAAAGAGCGCCAGCTAGGGTTCCACAGAAGATAGCCAACTGGTGCTGACCGCGGGCAAGCGCAATAAAGGTAAATACAAAGAAAGCCATAAGTGAAACGCCGCCAGCCAAGCCGTCTAGGCCGTCGGTTTGGTTCATGCTGAATGAAACAAAAATCAACGTTGCCACAAACACCGGCACGTACCACCAGCCAATATCAATCAAGCCTGCTCCAGGAATATTTATCGAGTTGAACCCCAGTTTTTCGTAGAACCACCATGCGCCCACTGCGGCTACGGCAAGGTAGATCCAAAACTTATACTTCATACGGAGCCCACCACCATTTTCCCCCTTACCCATCACATTCATAATGTCGTCGATTCCACCAATTACCCCGGCTGAAACCAGGGCGAAGAGCGGTAGCCATGTTTGGGCTCGGTCGAGGTTAAAGATGAGCGTGATAATTGCGGTAGTCACCCAAAACAACAATCCTCCCATAACTGGAGTTCCAGCCTTATCTGCGTGGAGCTTGGCAAAAATTGGGGCAGCCTTACCATCGATGCCGTGTTGGCGCAGGCGTTTTCCAATTCGATTTTTATAAAGAAAGTTTGTAAGGATCGGCGCTAGAATGAACGAAATTAAGAAAGCTGACGTCACGTAGAACGCCACATTCTTTATGTCGCTGCCGTCAATCACAATGGATGTTGTCATAGGAGGATGTTAGGTGCCTATTCAGTGTAGCAAAGCTACTTCCGCTTGGCTTTCCAGTAAGGCTCTTGGCGGAATAGTAGTTCAGCAGACCGCGCCGGATCGAGCATTAGGCGCTCAACCACACGCTCCAGGTACATACCGTTTTGCGATGCTTTCACAAACACCACATCACCAGCGCAAATATACTTGTCCATATCTTCAAGGAGGGCATCGGCTGTATCAAAGCTAATTATTGCGGCCGCATCCATACCTGATTCGGTCGCGCCCGCAACAAAGTGTTTTACATTTGGACCTACCGGCATGAACACATCACATGAACCAGCAGCCACGCCCCCCACTCGGTGATGTTCTGCTGCAGCAATATCTCCTAACTCATTCATATTCCCAACAATCGCAACCCGGCGTCGACCGGGAAATGCCTGCTTGAGCACTGCCAACCCAGCAATCACCGCTTCAGGAGAAGCATTACCAGAATCATCGATTATCGTTAGGTTATCGCGGCCGTCTATGATTCTCCCCCGTCCGGCAGGCAGCTGGTAGTTCTGTAGCCCTTCTTTAACTGCATCCATACTGAATCCCTCGAGCATAGCAGCTGCGGCAGCGGCAAGAAGTGGGTAAAGCTGGTATTCAGCTAACACATTCAGACGAACTCCCATCTGTTTAACGGCTTGCACCGAGCCACTCGCGCTTTCACCAATTAAGCTGATTTTGCAGCTCAGACCTTTTTCGGTGATAGCAATGTCATGCGCCCAAACCCCGGGCTCTTTCATTTTCTCACGAATGCCGTACCAGATAACCCGGCGGCCATCTGAGATCTTTGGGATTTCATTTGCTTGAATAGGATCATCAGCATTAGCAATAACTACGCCGTCTGCTGCTAGTTCAGGAATAATCGATAGTGTTTCACGAATCATTACCTCTTCAGTTTTATACAGCTCCATGTGCACGGGTACGATGGTAGCCACTACCGCGACATGCGGGAGTAATAGATCGGTGAGTACTTTGGTGTCTCCCTCAACATCTGAAGAGTATTCGAGCACCCAGTACGGTTTCTCGTACTTTCCTTTGGCAAGTGCTGCCCGGGTCAATGATCTAGCCCAGCCAACTGCCCCCTGCGGGGGCGCGTAACTGCCCGTAAGACTCAGGGCTAATCCGGTATCTGTTGCAAGGTTTCCGAAGGTTTTCTCGACCGGTCGCCTACCTTGCGCCAACACCACAGCCATCGCCTCCT
>CALBLZ010000068.1 GCA_937895715.1 uncultured Candidatus Berkelbacteria bacterium | reverse complement strand
TTTAGAGCGAACCCGGGGAACTGAAACATCTAAGTACCCGGAGGAAAGGAAATCAACAGAGACTCCGTTAGTAGTGGCGAGCGAACGCGGACCAGCCGAGCCTTGCGAGTGACTGGAATGGCCTGGAAAGGCCAGCGATACAGGGTGACAGCCCCGTACAGGAAGCTCAATGGGACGTATCAAGTAGGGCGGGACACGTGAAATCCTGTCTGAAGATCGGGGGACCACCCCCGAAGGCTAAGTACTCCTTGCTGACCGATAGCGAACCAGTACCGTGAGGGAAAGGTGAAAAGCACCCCGACGAGGGGAGTGAAACAGTACCTGAAACCGGACGCCTACAAGCAGTCGGAGGGACCTTGAGTCCTGACGGCGTACCTTTTGTATAATGGGTCAACGACTTGGTCTTACGAGCGAGCTTAAGCCGATAGGTGTAGGCGCAGCGAAAGCGAGTCTTAAAAGGGCGCATGAGTTCGTGGGATCAGACCCGAAACCAGGTGATCTAGCCATGAGCAGGATGAAGGTTGGGTAACACCAACTGGAGGTCCGAACCAACACCCGTTGAAAAGGGTCTGGATGACTTGTGGCTAGGGGTGAAAGGCTAATCAAACCTGGAGATAGCTGGTTCTCCGCGAAAGCTATTTAGGTAGCGCCTCGGACGAATACCTTCGGGGGTAGAGCACTGCATGGGTGATGGGGTCCCACAGACTTACTGAGCCTAAGCAAACTCCGAATACCCGAGAGTACTATCCGGGAGACACACGGCGGGTGCTAACGTCCGTCGTGAAGAGGGAAACAACCCTGACCTGCAGCTAAGGCCCCTAATTCATGGCTAAGTGGGAAAGCATGTGGGACGGCCAAAACAACCAGGATGTTGGCTTAGAAGCAGCCATCATTTAAAGAAAGCGTAACAGCTCACTGGTCTAGATAAGCTGTCCTGCGGCGAAGATGTAACGGGGCTCAAGCCACGAGCCGAAGCTCAGGATGCACAGCGATGTGCGTGGTAGCGGAGCGTTCTGTGATATAGCTCATCATGTCTTATTCGCAGCGATGCGAAGACGGACATGGAGAGCTTTCTGTGAAGCCGGGCTGTAAGGCATCCGGTGGAGAGATCAGAAGCGAGAATGTTGACATGAGTAGCGACAAAGAGGGTGAGAGACCCTCTCGCCGAAAGTCCAAGGGTTCCTGCTTAAAGCTAATCTGAGCAGGGTAAGCCGGCCCCTAAGGCGAGGCCGAAAGGCGTAGTCGATGGGAACCAGGTTAATATTCCTGGGCCAGTGGGATGTGACGGATGCTTACTGTAGTTCGGTCTTATCGGATTGACCGGGCTGCTGCGGTGTCCCTGGAAATAGCCCCACATCAGACCGTACCCCAAACCGACACAGGTGGACAGGTAGAGTATACCAAGGCGCTTGAGAGAACCACGTTTAAGGAACTCGGCAAAATGCCTCCGTAAGTTCGCGAGAAGGAGGCCCTTCTCATGCGCAAGCATGGGGAGGGGGCACAAACTAGGGGGTGGCGACTGTTTACTTAAAACACAGGGCTCTGCGAAGCCGTAAGGCGACGTATAGGGTCTGACGCCTGCCCGGTGCTGGAAGGTTAAAAGGAGGGGTGCAAGCTCTGAATTGAAGCCCCAGTAAACGGCGGCCGTAACTATAACGGTCCTAAGGTAGCGAAATTCCTTGTCGGGTAAGTTCCGACCTGCACGAATGGCGTAACGATCTCCCCGCTGTCTCAAACGTGGACTCAGCGAAATTGAACTGTGTGTCAAGATGCACACTACCCGCGGTTAGACGGAAAGACCCCATGAACCTTTACTCCAGCTTTGCACTGGCAACAGGAATGTGATGCGCAGGATAGGTGGTAGGCTTTGAAGCGGGGACCCTGGTCTTCGTGGAGCCTCCCTTGAGATACCACCCTTCGCCTTCTTGATGTCTAACCGCGGTCCGTCATCCGGATCCGGGACCATGCGTGGTGGGGAGTTTGACTGGGGCGGTCGCCTCCCAAACAGTAACGGAGGCGCGCGATGGTTGGCTCAGACCGGTCGGAAATCGGTCGTTGAGTGCAATGGCAGAAGCCAGCCTGACTGCAAGACTGACAAGTCGAGCAGAGACGAAAGTCGGCCATAGTGATCCGGTGGTCCCAAGTGGGAGGGCCATCGCTCAACGGATAAAAGGTA
>CALBLZ010000067.1 GCA_937895715.1 uncultured Candidatus Berkelbacteria bacterium | reverse complement strand
TCATAGCTCAGTTGGTTAGAGCACGCGCTTGATAAGCGCGGGGTCGATGGTTCAAGTCCATCTGGGCCCACCATTTTGCCTTAGGGCAAATCTGAGGTTGGGCGACGGACAAGACGATGTTATCAAAATCAACCGATTTTGTTCTTTGAAAGTTTAGGGTAGAATAATGTAAGTGGGTAAGATAAACGCCTAGAATACGAGCGTTTGCATAAACCAGTTACAGCAATTGATGGATGCCTTGGCTTCATCAGGCGACGAAGGACGCAGCAAGCTGCGATAAGCTTCGGGGAGCGGCACGCACGCTTTGATCCGAAGATTTCCGAATGGGGAAACCCGGCACCGGTCATTCGGTGTCATTCCGGTCTGAATTCATAGGACCGGTAATGCGACACGCGGAGAAGTGAAACATCTCAGTATCCGCAGGAAAATAACGAGAATCGATTCCGTAAGTAGTGGCGAGCGAAAGCGGAACAGCCCAAACCGTCGGGATTTATCCTGGCGGGGTTGTAGGACCACGATGTGGAATGCGACGATTAGACGAACACTCTGGAAAGTGTGACCATAGCGGGTGACAGTCCCGTAGTTTAAAATCCGAGCAGACCTAGTGGTATCCTGAGTAGCACCGTACACGTGAAATCCGGTGTGAATCCATGCCGACCACGGCATAAGGCTAAATACTCGATGAAGACCGACAGTGAACTAGTACCGCGAGGGAAAGGTGAAAAGCACCCCTGTTAGGGGAGTGAAACAGTAACTGAAATCAATTGCTAACAAGTCAGTGGGAGCTCCCTCGTGGAGTGACCGCCTGCCTTTTGTATAATGAGTCTGCGAGTTATTGCCCGTAGCAAGCTTAAGCCGGTTCCCGGCGCAAGCGCAGCGAAAGCGAGTCCGAATAGGGCGCCTAGTTGCTGGCAATAGACCCGAAGCGGAGGTGATCTAACCATGGCCAGGATGAAACTCCGGTAAAACGGAGTGAAGGTCCGAACCGGTCACTCTTGAGAAAGTGTCGGATGAGCTGTGGTTAGGAGCGAAAGACTAATCAAACCCCCTGATAGCTGGTTCTTTCCGAAATATATTTGGGTATAGCGTCGAGCGCTGATTTGCGGAGGTAGAGCACTAAATAAGCTAGGGCCCCTACCGGGGTACTGAACTTAATTAAACTCCGAATACCGCAGAGTGAAGCTCGGCAGTCAGACTGTGGGGGATAACCTTCATAGTCGAAAGGAGAACAATCCAGACCATCAGTTAAGGTCCCAAAATACGGCTCAGTGTAAAAGGATGTGATTTTGCTTAGACAATGGGGATGTTGGCTTAGAGGCAGCCATCATTTAAACAGTGCGTAACAGCTGACCCATCGAGCGAAATTGCGCCGAAAATGATCGGGACTTAAGCCATATACCGAAGC
>CALBLZ010000066.1 GCA_937895715.1 uncultured Candidatus Berkelbacteria bacterium | reverse complement strand
ATCACCCGAGCGCCTTAGAATACTCATCTCGTCCACCTGTGTCGGTTTACGGTACGGTCACCTTCACCTCACTAGAGGTTTTTCTTGGCAGTGTGGAATCAAACAATCCGCTTCACCCGAAGGATTCACGTCCCTTAACGCCTCAGCCTGTTGCAGCCCGGATTTGCCTGGGCTACGGCCTGCACGCTTAGACTGCCATCCGATAGGCAGCTGTCCTATCCTCCTGCGTCACCCCATCGCTCAAATGGCTTACGGTGGTACAGGAATCTTTATGCCTGTTTTCCATCGCCTACGCCTCTCGGCCTCGGCTTAGGGTCCGACTAACCCCGGGAGGATTCACCTGGCCCGGGAAACCTTGGACTTTCGGCGGGGAGGATTCTCACCTCCCTTTTCGTTACTAATGCCGGCATGATCGCTTCCATACAGTCCACGCGTTCTTACGATCACGCTTCAATCCGGTATGGAATGCTCCCCTACCCCTGTCATCAAAGATGACAAGCCGTAGCTTCGGTATTACGCTTAGCCCCGTTACATCTTCCGCGCATGATCACTCGACCAGTGAGCTATTACGCACTCTTTGAATGAGTGGCTGCTTCTAAGCCAACATCCTGGTTGTCTAAGTAATCACACCTCGTTTCCCACTGAGCGTAATTTAGGGACCTTAGCTGACGGTCTGGGCTGTTTCCCTCTCGACTACGGAGCTTATCCCCCGCAGTCTCACTGCCACGATTCCACATAGGGTATTCGGAGTTTGGTAGGGTTCAGTAACCTGGTGAGGCCCCTAGCCCTTCCAGTGCTCTACCCCCCTATGCTACCACGTGACGCTGCACCTAAATGCATTTCGGGGAGAACCAGCTATTTCCGAGTTTGATTGGCCTTTCACCCCTATCCACAGCTCATCCAAATCGTTTTCAGCCGATACTGGTTCGGTCCTCCATTCCCTATTACAGGAACTTTAACCTGGCCATGGATAGATCACTCGGTTTCGGGTCTACTTCATGCAACTATACGCCCTGTTCAGACTCGCTTTCGCTTCGGCTGCGGACCATAAGCCCTTAGCCTTGCCACATAAAGTAACTCGCCGGCTCATTATGCAAAAGGCACGCGGTCAGACGGTCCGAAGACATCGTCCTCCCACTGATTGTAAGCGTGTGGTTTCAGGTTCTATTTCACTCCCCTCTCGGGGTGCTTTTCACCTTTCCCTCACG
>CALBLZ010000065.1 GCA_937895715.1 uncultured Candidatus Berkelbacteria bacterium | reverse complement strand
AACAAGGTAGCCGTAGGGGAACCTGCGGCTGGATCACCTCCTTTCTAAGGTAGAGGACTTCACGAGGCTTGCTTCGTATCGGCCTCTTTTTAGAACAAAAGAAGCCAGTCAGGCTTCGACATGCGGAACTTCGCCGTCTTCGTTTCTCTTTCTCTTTCCGGGCGAATGCGCTGGATCTGATGAGCATACGGCTTGTCTCCATCGCATTCTGGGCCAAGCCAGGCTTTGGCCGGCCGATCTATGATCGGTCTTGCCTTGGGCCTGTAGCTCAGTTGGTTAGAGCGCGCGCTTGATAAGCGTGAGGTCGGAGGTTCAAATCCTCCCAGGCCCACCAGTCATCGAACGTGTCTGAACCTTCGATAGCGTCCGTTTGTCTCCCGGGGCCATAGCTCAGTTGGGAGAGCGGTAGCTTTGCAAGCTTCAGGTCGTCGGTTCGATCCCGTCTGGCTCCACCAAATCCGGAAAGTATTCAAGTTCGTATCATCGGAAACGATGGTTACGCTGCTGTTTGTCATTGTGAAGAGGGAATGTATTCGAGAGCTGCTCATCCTGCAGCATGCGGAATGTCCGACACCATCGGCTTTCGTTAAATCGGGTACATTCGGCAAGCATAATGGTCTTTCTGATCATATGTTCAGCGAGTTGATCTCGCGGACATCGATCATGAGAACGATCAAGTGCCTTAAGAGCATTCGGTGGATGCCTTGGCGCTGAGAGGCGATGAAGGACGTGATACGCTGCGATAAGCCGTGGGGAGCTGCGAATGAGCTTTGATCCGCGGATTTCCGAATGGGGAAACCCACCTTCGATCTCTGTTATTCCAAGGGCAGGCTTTTAGTCTGTGCTTGGGTCTGTCTTCGGACTAACAGAGATCACAAGAAGGTATTGAACTCTGAATACATAGGGGTTCAAAGCTAACCCAGGGAACTGAAACATCTAAGTACCTGGAGGAAAGGACATCAACGAGACTCCGTTAGTAGTGGCGAGCGAACGCGGACCAGGCCAGTGCCTGACTGTAAGTTACCGGAAGTGGTTGGGAAACCACGCAATAATGGGTGATAGCCCCGTACGGATCTGCGAACAGTTGGGACATGAGTAAGGCGGGACACGTGAAATCCTGTCTGAACGTGGGGGGACCACCCTCCAAGCCTAAGTACTCCTCAGCGACCGATAGTGAACAAGTACCGTGAGGGAAAGGTGAAAAGCACCCCGACGAGGGGAGTGAAACAGCACCTGAAACCGAATGCTTACAAACAGTGGGAGCTCAAGGTTCGTCCTGGGTGACCGCGTACCTTTTGTATAATGGGTCAGCGACTTAGTGTGTCGAGCAAGCTTAAGCCGTTAGGTGTAGGCGCAGCGAAAGCGAGTCTGAACAGGGCGTTCAGTTCGTAGGATTAGACCCGA
>CALBLZ010000064.1 GCA_937895715.1 uncultured Candidatus Berkelbacteria bacterium | reverse complement strand
TTGCACATACCTGTGTTTTTGATAAACAGTCGCTACTCCCATTTCTCTGCGACCCATCTTGCGATGGGCACACCTTTTTCCGAAGTTACGGTGTTAAGTTGCCGAGTTCCTTAACTACGATTGACCCTATCGCCTTAGGATATTCACCCCACTCACCTGAGTCGGTTTACGGTACGAGTTTGTAGATAAATATACGAAACTTTTCTTGGAAGCATGGAACATCTCACTTGAAAGCATTCATGTTTCAGTGTTGCTATACGGATTTGCCTATATAACCACCTACGCACTTACACCTGAATCCATTTAACAGGCTGAGACTACCTACTCCGTCATTCCTTATACAATCACTACAAAGTTACTGAATATTAACAGTACATCCATCGACTACGCTGATTCGCTTCGTCTTAGGTCTCGACTAACCCTGGGAGGATTATCCTTGCCCAGGAACCCTTGAGTTTTCGGCGCTTGAGTTTTTCACTCAAGTTATACGCTACTTATGTCAGCATGATCACTTCTGCTTCGTCCAGCTGTCCTTACGGTCAACCTTCATCCTAGAGCAGAACGCTCCCCTACCCTAACTTACGTCAGCCATAGCTTCGGTATTACACTTAGCCCCGTTGTATCTTCCGCGCAGGGTCACTAGACTAGTGAGCTATTACGCTTTCTTTAAAGGATTGCTGCTTCTAAGCCAACCTCCTAGTTGTCAAAGTAACCCCACAACGTTCTCCACTTAGTGTAAATTTTGGGACCTTAGCTGATGGTCTGGGCTCTTTCCCTCTCGTCCACGGACCTTATCACCCATGGACTGTCTCCCGAGATAGATATGAATGGCATTCGGAGTTTGAGTGGGTTTGGTAATCTGGTAAAGACCCCTAGCCCAATCAGTGCTCTACCTCCATCATACAATTACTCGAGGCTATACCTAAATATATTTCGGGGAGAACCAGCTATCACCCAGTTTGATTGGCCTTTCACCCCTATTCACAGCTCATCCAAAGGTTTTTCAACACCAACTAGTTCGGCCCTCCACGAGGTGTTACCCCCGCTTCAGCCTGGCCATGAATAGATCACTGGGTTTCGGGTCTATTCCTGCAGATTAAACGCCCTTTTAAGACTCGCTTTCGCTACGGCTACGCCTGACGGCTTAACCTTACCTGCAAAAATAACTCGCTGACTCATTATGCAAGAGGTACGTAGTCGCACATATAAAGTGCTACTACTGCTTGTAAACTTATGGTTTCAGGTTCTATTTCACTCCCCTCTCGGGGTTCTTTTCACCTTTCCCTCACGGTACTAGTTCACTATCGGTCACTGAGTAGTATTTAGTCTTGGAAAGTGGTCTTCCCGGATTCCCACAGGATTTCACGTGTCCTGCAGTACTTGGGTGCTCGCTAGATTTTTTCAGGATTTCGTTCACGGGGCTATCACCCTTTTTAGCTTACCTTTCCAGGTAATTAAACTATCCCTATCTATCATATCGCAAGTCCCGCAACCCCGAATTCAATTGCTTGAATTCGGTTTAGACTGTTTCCATTTCGCTCGCCACTACTTTGGAAATCTCAATTGATTTATTTTCCTGACGGTACTGAGATGTTTCACTTCCCGTCGTTTGCGAATCGCCTCTAAAGGCAGGTTTCCCCATTCAGAAATCTACGGATCAAAGTGTGTGTGCCACTCCCCGTAGCTTATCGCAGCTTACCACGTCTTTCATCGCCTCTCAGTGCCAAGGCATCCACCATAAGCTCTTAATAACTTCAAATAAACACTAAAAATCACTTAAATATTCTTAAGTAAAATTTTGATCTAGAATTAAATGGTAAATTTAATTCTTAAAAAATCACATTCTATTCAATTGTCAAAGATCACTAACAAACTAACAAAAATTTTAAACGTTGGTGGGCCTGGGATGACTTGAACATCCGACCCCACGCTTATCAAGCGTGTGCT
>CALBLZ010000063.1 GCA_937895715.1 uncultured Candidatus Berkelbacteria bacterium | reverse complement strand
AAGGTAGCGAAATTCCTTGTCGGGTAAGTTCCGACCTGCACGAATCGTGTAACGAGTTGTCCGCTGTCTCAACGAGGGGCTCAGTGAAATTGTAATAGCAGTGAAGATGCTGCTTACCCGCAGAAGGACGGAAAGACCCTATGCACCTTAACTGTAAGCTGTCACTGGTCGTTTGGTTTTCATGCTTAGCGTAAGTGGGAGGCTTTGAAGTGTAACTTTCGGGTTACGCGGAGCCGTCAATGAAACACCACCCTTGGGTATTGAACGATCTAACCGCAGTCCATGAATCTGGATGTGGGACCATGTCAGCCGGTCAGTTTTACTGGGGCGGTATCCTCCCAAAGAGTAACGGAGGAGCGCGAAGGTTGGCTCAGCGTGGTTGGCAATCACGTGTTGAGTGCATTGGCATAAGCCAGCCTAACTGTGAGACCTACAAGTCGAACAGATGCGAAAGCAGGCCAAAGTGATCCGGCGGTTTAATGTGGAATTGCCGTCGCTTAACGGACAAAAGGTACGCTAGGGATAACAGGCTGATTTCATCCAAGAGTTCATATCGACGATGAAGTTTGGCACCTCGATGTCGGCTCGTCGCATCCTGGGGCTGGAGAAGGTCCCAAGGGTCCGGCTGTTCGCCGGTTAAAGCGGCACGCGAGCTGGGTTCAGAACGTCGCGAGACAGTTCGGTCCTCTATCCTCTGTGGGCGCAGGAAAGTTGAGGGGTTCAATTCCTAGTACGAGAGGACCGGAATTGACGCACCTCTGGTGTTCCAGTTGTTCTGTCAAGAGCATCGCTGGGCAGCTATGTGCGGAAGGGATAAGCGCTGAAAGCATCTAAGTGCCAAGCCCATCCCAAGATAAGCTTTCCCTGAAGGATCGTGGAAGACTACCACGTTGATAGGCCACGGGTGCAAGCGCAGTAATGCGTTCAGCTTAGTGGTACTAATCATCCGTTTGTCTTGCATTGCTCCATCTCAATCAAGAGTCAGTAAAGTCGCAATGACACTGGCCAAAGCCTGGTTCCAACTTGGCTCGGTTAATTTGATTTTTCTATTCCCTGTATGTGGTTGTCAGAGAACACTCTCTGATCCAAGTTAGTTAGTGAAGTCGAGTGTCCCCAGACACTCGGCTCATGAGTCCCCTCAAGGGGCCGTGGGCCGCAGTCTGGTGACCATGGCACAGTGGCCCCACCCGTTCCCATTCCGAACACGGAAGTGAAACGCTGTTGCGCCGATGATAGTATGGCGACAGGCCATGCGAAAGTAGGACGTTGCCAGTTTAATATCACCCCGCATCTCGAAAGAGGTGCGGGGTGCTTTGTTTTA
>CALBLZ010000062.1 GCA_937895715.1 uncultured Candidatus Berkelbacteria bacterium | reverse complement strand
AAAATTGTATTGACAAGTTTTGGTTTTTAATGGTATAAGATTGCACACGAAATGTGTACTGTTCCTTAAAAATTAAATAGTGGTAGGAAGTCGAGTAATATTAAAAATATTATAGAACTTTCGAATATGTAAGAATTTAAGCTTTAATGCTTAAGGTCCAAACAATTCATTTTTCTAAAAAATCGAAATACTTTATTGTATTTCAAAACAAATTTTCAATGAGAGTTTGATCATAGCTCAGGATGAATGTTGGCGGTGTGCCTAAGGTATGCAAGTCGAACGAACCTTGAAATCTTTGAAACTTCGGTCGATGAGATTTCGCTGGTTAGTGGCAAACGGGTGAGTAACATATGGATAACCTGCCTTGAAGTCAGAAATAGCTTCCCGAAAGGGGAGGTAATATCTGATGGTATCATATATTGGAATATATATGGTTAAAGCTCCGGCGCTTCAAGAGGGGTCTGTATCCTATCAGCTAGTTGGTGAGGTAATAGCTCACCAAGGCGAAGACGGGTAGCTGGCGTGAGAGCGTGGCCAGCCACAATGGAACTGAGACACGGTCCATACTTCTACGGAAGGCAGCAATTAGGAATCTTGCGCAATGGGGGCAACCCTGACGCAGCGACACCGCGTGGAGGAAGAAGGTCTACGGATCGTAAACTCCTTTTGTATGGGAAGAATAAATGACGGTACCATACGAATAAGTACCTGCTAACTACGTGCCAGAAGCATCGGTGACGCGTAGGGTACAAACATTATCCGGATTTATTGGGCGTATAGAGAAGCGTAGGCGTTTTGGTAAGTCTTGTGTTAAAGACCGCAGCTTAACTGTGGAAGGGCACCGGAAACTACCAGAATTGAGATAGGGAGAGGTAAATGGAATTCTCGGTGGAGTGGTGAAATACGTTGATATCGAGAGGAACACCAGTGGCGAAGGCGATTTACTGGCCCTTTATCTGACGCTAAGGCTCGAAAGCGTGGGGAGCAAAACGGATTAGATACCCGTGTAGTCCACGCCGTAAACTCTGAATGTTAGGTGTTTGACATGATTTATTTAAACCTTCGGGTTTTTATTGAAAGTGTTGAGTGCCGTAGCTAACGCGTTAAACATTCCGCCTGGGGACTACGGCCGCAAGGCTAAAACTCAAATGAATTGGCGGGGACCCGCACAAGCAGAGGAGCGCGTGGTTTAATTCGACGGCAATCGAAGAACCTTACCAGGGTTTGACATGTACCTGCAGGCTTTAGGAAACTAGAGCGGCCTTCGAGGGTGGTACACAGGTGCTGCATGGCCGTCGTCAGCTCGTGTCGTGAGATGTAGGGTTAAGTCCCGAAACGAGCGCAACCCCTATCCCATGTTACAAGTGTCTTGGGAAACTGCCTCGGTAAAACGGGGAGGAAGGTGGGGATGACGTCTGGTCCGCATGGCCCTTATGTCCTGGGCGACACACGCGCTACAATGGTCGGTACAATGGGAAGCCAAGCTGCGAAGCGGAGCTAATCCTAAAAAGCCGATCTCAGTTCGGATTGTAGTCTGAAACTCGACTACATGAAGTTGGATTTGCTAGTAATCGTACATCAGCCATGGTACGGTGAATACGTTCTCGGGTCTTGCACACACCGCCCGTCACGTCATGGAAGTAGGTCATACCCGAAGGTGTCTGGTCGCAAGATTGGATGACGAAGGTAAGGCTTATGACTGGGATGAAGTCGTAACAAGGTAGCCGTAGGGGAATCTGCGGCTGAATTACCTCCTTTCTAAGGAGTACCCTTAAGACTTTCCTGCCACTATTTAGTTTTTAAGAACATTGTTCTTTAAATAAAACACTGAACTTGGGCTTTATGCCCAACATGGGCGTATAGCTCAGATGGCTAGAGCGCAGTCCTGATAAGACTGAGGTCCCAAGTTCGATTCTTGGTACGCCCACCAAGAGAATAGTTTAGGGGCTGTAGTTCACCTGGCTAGAACAATTCATTTGCAATGAATAGGTAGGTGGTTCGAGTCCACCCAGCTCCACCAATCTTTTACTCGATATCATATGAGTGATATCAAGTAAGTGATTGTAAAAGTGTTGCACATTAAAAACTGAATAGAAACAAGTCATTTCAAAAAAGAATGTTACGGGCACATGGTGGATGCCTAGGTGCAAAAAGCCGATGAAAGACGCGACAGGCTGCGATATGCTTCAGGGAGCTGCCAAGTGAGCGATATTACCTGGAGATTTCTGAATGGGGAAACCCAATTGGAGTAATGTCCAATAACCATGTAGTAAATACATAGCTACATAGGAGGGAATGCAGGGAAGTGAAACCTCTCAGTACCTGCGAGAGAAGAGATCATATGATTATTCCCTTAGTAGTGGCGAACGAAGAGGGAAGAGCCTAAACCAATAATATGTAAGAAGGATGTGAACTGAAAGTTGCGTTGCAACGATTGGGAATCTGAATTCGTATGTTGCTGCACGTGTATTATTGGGGTTGTAAGGAGTTATTGATATAACAGCAAATATATCGAAGAGTGAAAAAATATATATTTAATAGAACACATCTGGAAAGGTGGGCCATAGAGCATGAAAGCTGCGTATAGTAAAAGTATATATCTCTTTTTAACTTTCTTAAGTACCACGGAATAAGTGAAACTCTGTGGGAAGCTATCACAACCACGTGATAAGGCTAAATACTTTTTGCGACCGATAGTGAACTAGTACCGAGAGGGAAAGGTGAAAAGTACCGCTGTTAGCGGAGTGAAATAGTTACTGAAACCATGTGCTTACAAGCAGTCAGAGCCGGTATATCCGGTGATGGCGTGCCTATTGAAGAATGATCATGCGAGTTAGTTGTGTGCGGCAAGGTTAAGCTGGAAACAGTGGAGCCGAAGCGAAAGCGAGTCTGAATAGGGCGATTTGAGTCGCATGCACTAGACCCGAATCTAGGTGATCTAACCTTGTCCAGAGTGAAGTTTTACGAAAGTATAATGGAGGCTCGAACACGTGAATGTTACAAAATTCTGTGATGAGATAAGGTTAGCGGTTATATGCCAAACGAACCTAGTTATAGCTGGTTCTCCTCGAAATAGTTTTTGGACTAGCGTTGTAATTTAAATGTTGGGGGTAGAGCACTAATAAGGTTTAGGGCCCGAAAGGGTACCTTATCTTGTTAAACTCCGAATACCGATATGTACATTACAGCAGTTAGAGCTATAGGGCTAAGCTTATATGCTCAAAAGGGAAACAGCCCAGACCGTCAAATAAGGACCCTAAATATTACCTTAGTGGGAAAGGAAGTGAAGTTTCTCAAACAGCCAGGAGGTTGGCTTAGAGGCAGCCACCCTTTAAAAAGTGCGTAAAAGCTTACTGGTCTAGAGATTCTGCGCCCAAGATGTAACGGGGCTCAAGGTAATTTCCGATGTTGCGGATTTATATATATTTCGATATATGTGAGTGGTAGAGGAGCGTTCTATTCATGTCAGACTTAGCAGTCTGAACTTTGCTGTGAAGGTGACCCGGAAGGAGTTGCTGGAGCGAATAGAAGTGAGAATGCATGAATGAGTAGCGAAAAGCAGGTGAAAACCCTGCTCGCCGAATGTTTAAGGGTTCCATGGCTATGTCAGTCATCCATGGGTTAGTCGATCCTAAGCTGAGGCCGAAAGGCGTAGGTGATGGGTAACAGGTTAATATTCCTGTACTACCAACATTAGCGATGGAGTGAGGTGTTTGAGAAGGCAGGCTCCTTAAGAATTGGAGTTTAAATAGTTAGTTAGTATTCGCAGGTAAATCCACGAATATGTTCTCTGTTTACAGGGTGAACACAAGCTATGAATAAAAGATGATACTTCGGTATTGTCGATCTGTCGGATTAAAGGCCCAGGAAAAGCTTCTAGCACTATCTGTTTACAGATAGTAAATAATATTGGTATTCGTACCGCAAACCGACACAGGTGAACTAGTGTAAATGCACGAAGGCGTACGAGTGAGGCGTTGTCAAGGAATTCGGCAAATTAACCCCGTAAGTTAGCGATAAGGGGGACCACACATCATGTGATTTATTTCTTGTGGTGATTGTGGTCGCAGAGAATAGAAGAGAGCGACTAGTTAACAAAACTACAGGCGCTTGCAAACTCGTAAGAGGATGTATAAGTGCTGACACCTGCCCAATGCCAGAAGGTTAAGGAAGTTTGTTATTGACTCTTAGATGCACTTCGGTGCTCTAGTTGTTGAGAAGCGAGCGACTGAAGCCCTGGTCAATGGCGGCTGTAACTATAACGGTCCTAAGGTAGCGTAATACCTCGCCACTTAATTAGTGGCTTGCATGAAAGGTGTAACGACTCTCTTACTGTCTCGACAGCGTGCTCGGCGAAATTGAAATGGCTGTGAAGATGCGGCCTACCCGTACCAGGACAAAAAGACCCCGTGGAGCTTTACTGCAGCTTTGCATTGAAATAATGCCTTTGATGTAGAGAATAGGTGGGAGACTTTGAACCATAATCGTCAGGTTGTGGGGAGTCAACAGTGTAATACCACCCTTTGAATGTTTTATTTCTCACTCTAGACTGTATAACCAGTCAGAGGACAGTGCATGGCGGGCAGTTTGACTGGGGCGGTTGCTTGCAAAAGCGTAACGCAAGCGTACAAAGGTCTCCTCAACTCGGATGGAAATCGAGTGAAGAGTACATAAGCATAAGGAGGCTTTACTGTGAGGGAGACATCTCGAGCAGTTGCGAAAGCAGGTTTAAGTGACCCTTTGGCTGAAAGTGGAATTGCCATTGTTTAACGGATATAAGCTACCCCGGGGATAACAGGCTAGTGGTGCCCGATAGTTCATATTGACGGCACCGTTCGGCACCTCGATGTCGGCTCGTCGTATCCTGGGTGTGGATAAGCACCCAAGGGTTGGACTGTTCGTCCATTAAAACGGCACGTGAGCTGGGTTCAGACCGTCGTGAGCCAGGTCGGTCTCTATCCGGTATGGGCGTTGCATATTTGAGGGAGTTTGCCCCTAGTACGAGAGGATCGGGGCGAGGTAAACCTCTGGTGTACCAGCTGTTCTGTCAGGAGCATTGCTGGGTAGCTATGTTATTAAGGGATAAGCACTGAAAGCATATAAGTGCGAAGCCCGTCCCAAGATTAGATATGCTTGTTTAGCAATAAACGAGAGGTTCGTGGGAGACTACCACGTTGATAGGCTTTAGGTGTAAGTATAGTAATATATTGAGCCGAGAAGTACTAATAGACCAAAATCTTTTTGATTTGTACAAGTTTCTATTCAGTTTTAAGTGTGTAAAAACACTTATAGCTCTTTATGAATTTAAGTCCTGTAATCTTCAGTAATGAAGGTTGTCAGGCAAAAGTAATTAGTATATGATTATTTTTGCCTGGCGATTGTAGCGGAGTGGAACTACCTGACCCCATCCCGAACTCAGAAGTAAAACGCTCCAGCGCTGAAAATACTTGAACCGAAAGGCTCTGGGAAAATAAGTCATTGCCAGGACTATATCATTAAACCCTCCCTAAAGGAGGGTTTTTTGTTGTATATAT
>CALBLZ010000061.1 GCA_937895715.1 uncultured Candidatus Berkelbacteria bacterium | reverse complement strand
AGGCACCGGTGAGTACACAACCATTCTGACGATTATCAACTTCTCAATCGTGATTGCTGATCTCGGGCTCTTTTCTGTGTCAGTGCGAGAGATTGCCAAAACTCCCGAGCGAGAGAAGCAGATCCTGGGGACAGTATTTGTTATTCGACTCGTCACCGCAGCTATCGCTGCTGCTGTGGTAGCTGCAGGCATATTCCTTATCCCATATGATCAACATGTACAGATTGGGGTGGCGCTCGCTGCTGGCTATATCTTCTTTAACCTCCTCGGAAGCTTCTATGATGTGATCTTGCAGTACCGATTGAAGATGCAGTTTTCAGCTGCAGCTGAGCTCATCAGCAAGATTGTTAGCCTGGTCGCAATCGCGCTTATTGTGCGCTATGACCTAGGCTTCTACGCGGTCATTAGCACCGTCTCTCTTGGGGGCATCGTAATTTGGCTTACCAAGTGGCACTGGGGATCTCGCGTTTCCGCCACCAGGCCAGTGCTGGATACGGGTCTCAGCACCTGGATCTTACGCACCTCCCTGCCGCTAGGAGTGATCTTTATTGTAAACAACCTCTATTTTAAAATTGATAGCCTCATACTTTTTAGCATCCAGGGGGCCGCAGCTGCTGGTATCTACGCAGTTGCCTACAAGGTGCTCGAGGTCACCATCTTTATAGGCTCGTATTTCTCAAGCTCACTCAAGACAACTCTCTCGCGCAACATTGAAAGCAACCCCGAACTCGTGCGCACTACCATTAGCCGAGGACTCAGTATTCTGCTGTTCTGTGCAGTGCCAATCTCTGTAATCAGCGTTGTATTTGCGCGGGATATCATCACCTTTTTAAGTGATGCAACCTTTGCTTCCGGAGGAACCGCTCTCGTAATACTTGCGTTCGCACTTCCCCTTATTTACTGCGATACCTTACTCGGCGAGGTATTGGTAGCAAAGGGAGCAAACAAGCTGTTGATTCGGATTGCAGTCGTCATGCTTATCTTAAATGTTGCGATAAACTTCTTCCTCATCCCCCGATACTCAATTAGCGGTGCCGCTGCAGCCACCCTCATAACCGAGCTTAGTTTACTTGCGATAAACCTCTACTACGTACACAGAATGGTTGGCGTACGGGTTTCCTGGCCAACGCTCGGCAAGATTGCCTTTGCAGGTAGCGGAGCACTGGCTGCTGCAATCCTACTTGAACAAACAAGTGTGCACTTTTTACTGAGTAGTGTCGTGGCGGTTGGGATTTACCTTGCTACCACAAACCTACTTGGGGTAGCCAACAAACAGCAGCTGCGAGCTGTACTAAAGGGGGCCTAATGTCTGCGCCACTCGTTTCTATAATCATAGTTAACTACAATACTCCGGATTTGGTGTACGACTGTCTCGAAAGTATCGAAAAGCACATGCCTGTGCCGTACGAGGTGATCGTAGTAGAAAATTCTACAAAGTCGTTTGTAACTCAACCAGAGCTCCACAAATATCCGCACACCAGGTTGGTTGAACCTAAACCTGGGCGTGGGTATGGAGGAGGTAACAACGCTGGCGCAGCCCTAGCAACAGGAACCTACCTGTGGCTCCTCAATTCAGATACCCTCCT
This sequence comes from uncultured Candidatus Berkelbacteria bacterium, assembly GCA_937895715.1. Taxonomy (GTDB): domain Bacteria; phylum Patescibacteriota; class UBA1384; order CAILIB01; family CAILIB01; genus CALBLZ01. The sequence goes on along the minus strand of CALBLZ010000061.1, from coordinate 17,959 downwards.
CATTGATGGTAGTGTGAGCGAACTCATTGCACTGTTCGAAAACAATCCTGAGATCGGCATTGTTTCCCCCTACCTCTACAACGACACTGCCGCAACGCAGCTGCAGCAAGACTTCTGCGCCAATTTTCAGACACTGTCACGCCTGATTCTGCGCAAAACTCGACCCCAACTACACGCTGATACACCAACGAATGTAGATATCGTCGTTGGTGCTGCCCTCATGATCCGACGCTCACTCTACGAGCGGCTTGGCGGTTTTGATGAGCGCATCTTTATGTACATGGAAGATGACGACCTGTGCTTACGCGCTGTGCAGGCTGGATTCATTACCATGGTCACCCCCCTAGCACGCATTATTCACCTGCAGGGCAAGAGCATTGCAGCAAACTCTCAACGCAAAAAGTACTACTACAAAAGCCAAGATTACTACTGGAAGAAGCACCACGGCGTACTTGCTGCGACCGTAATGAAGATTCTACGGTTTCCGATAAAGGTGCGAAATACGAGACACTAGTGTGAAATTTGCAATTACCAGGAAGGCAAGTAGCAATACCCCTGAGACCCACAGCAGCACACCGTATTGTCGCTGCTGTCCAAACTCTATACTGTATGTCCCGGCCGCCTCGGCAGGTAGTACGAAGGCATTTTGCCAACCATTCAACTCGACGGGCGCGTATGATACACCGTTAATTGTTAGCCGCCAGTTTGGGTTGTAGTTTTCCGAAAACGCGACGATTGTGTGATCTCTTGATGGATTGTACAGCTCTCCGGTGGTTTTTACGGGGCTTACCCTACTACTACTTACCACACTCTTCGACAGAGGCTTTTGGGGTACAGCCGTTACTACATTAGACTGATCCAAAACTGCTCCTTGGAATAGATTCTCACCTGAAATACTTTCAATTCGTAAGAACTGACTAGGCGCAATTGAGATCTCCCTCCACTCTGCCTTCGGCGACACAGTTGAAACGATCTGCTCGCCTATTTTTAACTCACCACCTTTTGGCCAGGCCATATAGTATGCTGTCATTGCAGCGCCATCCCTACCAGAAACAACAGGGATTTCTAGAGAATCAGATTTTTGCGTAACCAGGAATGTTGTAAGAATCTTTGGCAAGAGAGGATCAATGTAGAATGCTAAATCACCTGGTGTCCAGCCATAGATTGGCGCATGCTTCAAGTCTGTAACTGCCGCGAGGTTCAACCCCTGCTGTCCATTGCGGATCTCTGCCTCTATGCGGTCGACACATAGATCGGCAGCAAACTCAGCAACTTCAGGTACTGGCCGGTACACAAATGCGTCAGCAGAGGCAGGAATGTCTGAGAGGGAGCAGACAGATGCAAGGCTGTGGACGGCTGTGACAGGAGAGACCCTTTTTTCAACTTGATACGCTGTTGACCCATCGGTAAGCATGCCTTCTTCTAATTGCTGGAATGATTGCAGGTCCGCCTGGTAGTCACGGCCCACCCACCGGGCTGCTTCTTTTGTATACGTGCTGTTTAGTCCAACAGACACAGGATAGTGGTTCTGCAGATATGGCCGATACACGGCAAGGTCGGCTCCAAGAAAACCTAGGAGCTGCGGGAAGGCAGATTCGCGATGCAGAAGTGAGGAGGTAACTGCATTCCGTAGTCGCCACGCACTGTTGCGAACCTCTAAATCTGAAGAGGCGCCAGTTACGGGTATTCTATCCATTGAGAGCCCTATCTGGTCCGGGTAGTTTACACCTGTGCGAACATCGTTCGTAAGCTTCCAAAAGTTAAGATTGGGAGGATAGTACACTCTTCCAGCTGTTAGTTCACTTATCCGGTTGTTAGTGCTTGCCAATCCGTTTGGTAAATCCACCGAACCAAAATAACCAAAGTATGTACCCATCAACGACGGCATATTAACTAGCACAATCATGCCTACCGCAATTGCGCCTACAGCAAAGTGTAATCGGGGTCGCTGAATTGTTCGCTTGTGTGAGAGGCACCACTCTACTGCCGCACCAAGCACTGTGGTCCAAAAGAGCAGCATCAGAAAAGCAAGGTGGTAGGGTTCACGGAACATCTTTAACACCGGTAGCGCACTAAGCAGCTGCTTATATACCGCGCCAAGCGGAGAGTCGGGACCGAGGGCAATTGGCAGGGTCGCGATAACGAGTACAGCAAATACAGCCACCTGAGCTCTACGCTTTTTGTTGAGCGCAGCCCCTACCAGGAGAAGTAGCAATACTGTCAGTAACACCAGTCTGTCACTTAGGTTGCTGTGCATCGGATAGAGTATGGGGGCAGTCACCGCGTGACTCTGCATGATAATCGTTTCCCATATACTGTTCGGCAAGCTCCCACTCCGACTATTTAGGGCAACCTGATTCGCTAGATTGCTAACTACACTATCTGAGACAAACATGTTCTGAAGTATAGGAAATACCCAGAACAAGTTACATAACGCATAGCCAATGAGCGTGCCCACCCCAGCAAGTACCCCGCTCGTAATTCGCCGAAGCAGAATAAGATGAATTATCGCATCTGCCATTACAAACCAAACAAAGAAAACTGCAAAATGCACCTGATAAAAAGCAAAACAACTCACAACAGCCATGCCGAGGATGACTCGTACCTGCGCCACACCCGATGCCTTACACGCCTGGTAGTACAGATACATGAGGAATGGAAATGCCGCCATAGACACGAGATATCCAAAGTATCCCGTTATGGCACGAGTCATGAGCACAGTCGAGGTAAGGTAGAATAACCCGGTAAGGAAGGCGACGAGACGAGAATACTGCCTGCCTCGCATGAGTGCGTACATGCTCACGCCCGAGCTTGTGAACAAGGTAACTAGCACCAGCTTATAGAGCACCTGCGGGCTAATGTGGGTAATTGTACCAATCGCCCCAATTATTCCATCGGTAATCGCATTTGTTCGATAGAGTGGAATAATACCATTGTTTTCCGCGCTCCAAATGTACCGAACTCCATCTAGGAGTCGGTCGTAGGTTAGTAAGGGGTAACTCCAGTCATACTGCAAGCCAAACGAGGACCCCGTAAGTCCATCGCGCAGAATGAACAAGGCGACAGCGAGGTATACCAGTACCACTAGGTAGTTCCAGCCCAGTATCGTGCGTACCACTTGTTTCATAGCAAGTTAGTTTTCCCGCTTCGTAAACACCTCTCGAATAAGCTCGACCACCAGGACTGCGAACAGGACGTACACGATGTTACTTAACTGCTCAGCAGAAAGACGTGCTCCGAACGTAAAGAGGAGCGATAGAACAGTGACTCCACCCAGAAGCAGCCAGACTGCTACTGCGCGGCCGATAGGTCGTAATACACACGCCACGAGTATAGTGAATGCTGCAGCGCTACTCATGCCCCACCCCAATATGAGTGCAAGCGCCCCTGCAAGAATAATAAGCGCTGAATCATATATGAGTGTACGATCTCTCATTGTGAACCTCCCTTTAGGCTGAGCTGCACACTCACATTACTAAGGCCTATATACTTCCCCTCGCCGCGCTCTACAACCTGGCGCTCTGCGGCAGTAGCCCGAACTCGAACACTCAGTCCTGTTGTATACTCTCCATCTAGTTTAACTACATAGCTTACCTGATCCCTTGTGCGAATCAGCCTGACAGGAGACCAGCGAGCACCGTCTAGTGAGTACTCTACCTCGAGGTCACGTAACCGATCCCCGATTCGCCCAGGCAATACAGTGATGTGACCGTTGTTTATCGTGCCGGTAATTGGGAGAACAAAGGTAATATACCCGTCAGAGTCAGCTCTTTGTCGAAGCCCCCCATTAAAACAGATAGAGTCTGACCCAGATGCAATGGCATTTATGCAGTCTTGGTACCCGCCACTCAACGAGAACTCTACGCGGGAAGAGTTTGCGCCAGTTGGGAACGAGTATAAACGCACTGGCTTACTAATGCCTACAACTTGCTCGAGTACAGGTGAAAATAGCTGAGGAGTAAACGCATTGAGCATTACGGGCAGATCCTTCCCATCGACGGTCACTACACCCGAAGTTGCACCCGCTTGCTGAGCAACCAATATGCGGTTTGTTCGATTCTGCTTCACGCGCGACGAGTCCAAAACAACCATGTAGTCTTTGTTCGCGCGTATCTTTGCCGGAAGGGGCACTGTATACGAATCCGTAGCGACCCTGTAGTATCCAGCGGCCTCGGCGGCAGTAAAGCTGGTCTGTGAGACAAGCGCATCATCTCCTTCGTTTAATTCATACAGTTTAATCGAGTACTCTCCCTTTCCACCCGAGCCAATTATCTTTGCATTTACCGTAACTGCCCCGAGCACAGTGGGCTCTGATCGGGTAAAGCTATGAGAGATCGCTGCGGCACCTACGACCTTATAGTCCCCTGGCTCTACCTGACCCGTAATCGCAGTGTAGCTAAGGGAACCTTCACGAGCAGGACCTGTGTCTGAGGTATCAGATAGTGGGAAGGTGTATGCCCCTCTCAAAGAGAGTACTGGCTCAAGACATTCTTCAGGCTTTGTTAGCTCTAGCACCGTGTAGTCTCCATCAGGCAGTACTACAAACTTGTAATGTGAGAACTGGTCGTTAAACTGAGGCACTATTTTGCCAACCTCTTGAGTAAAGCCGAGACTACTCCGAAGCGAAATGGTCACAGCGCATGGACCAAGCTGACTATTTCTTGCATCAATTGAGCGCGAGAGTAGTGAAACAAATACGCCATAGGTCCTCTCATCTGCAAGAACCTGTACCGGTACCGTCGTGGAGCGGACCTTGTACCCCGCCTGTGCATCTACTTGCAGATTAGGGTTGTTAGCATCGTTAACCCCATCAGACTTACCCACAGCTCGACGGTCACCAAACTGGATGAGGCCAACCATTAAGACCAACACAACACAGTAGCGTAAGTACCTTCTGATAAAACTGAGAAAGTTAATCATCTTATCCATTTTCCTCCATCCGGGGCCTGCGATACGACAGCCCTGCCCAAACTAGGTATGCAAGAGCGAGCACTAGAGCCGCGCCGGACACGGCCGCAAGGAAAGCTGAGTACTTTGCAGGTTTAAACTGGATAGTAAAATTGAGCGTAACTGAACCATCCGGGTTACGTGTTCCAATATTCTCTGGCAACTCCGCTAGATTGATTCGCCACCCATTTGCGTATCCTTGCACCATGCTGTGCGTAGCCTTAAGCGTGACCAGCTTGCCTTCGGCATCAGCTGACTTCAACTCCCAAAGTTTTTGGTAGGTCTCTAGAAAGGTAAGGTCATGCTCACCAGTAACCGTAACCACACCAGTATAATGATCACTCGATAGTTTCGTGTAGGTAACTGGTGCAGCTGCCGTGAAACTCGAATTGCCAGGGGCAAAAAGGCTAATCTTACTGTTTTTGTACGCTTGGTTTATCTCATACAGGTCGTAGTGAGTACCAAACGAAACTAATTTGCGCCCTAACACAACCTCCTTAAATTTCGTTCCCTGTGCATCGAATAGGTCACCCGGATAGTTCGCTTGGTAGAGGTAACTTTTTTGCCAAGCCGCATCTACATCATTGTTCACAATAAGGTACTCGACATTCATTTTCTGCAAGAATGCTGCCGCCTCTTCATAACGCCCCTGCAGTATTAAATCCTTCATTAGCACATCTCCATCAGAGAAGAACGAGTAGCCTCCAGTATAGTCATTCTTACTGGTAAGAATCTTTACAGGTGACGGCCCGACATAATAGTGATCAGACTTACTTGAGTCCTGAATTGGGATATAGTTACCCGCCGCCAGTGGCACCCAGGCAAACCTGCCTGACCCAGGAACGGTATCAATGTATGACAGAAGGCTTGTATACTCGTCACTAAATTCATGAATTGTATCGTATTTACTCGCTGTGCTACGGAATGGCTGATCTATGTTCACGCCACTTATGAACGGGACTGCCCCAAGCACAACAAGGACCGCTACTGTTAACGTGAGCATCCGGTGTTTGATTCGCCACTTTTCAATGAGCACCGATAGTGATAGCGCAACAGCAAAAGCAAAGATAAATGCTAGGGCAAGGCCAAACTTGTCGAACATATTGCGAAACATCGAGAACCCCGGAATATGCCTATTCAGCAGAATAAACAGACTTAGACCGTAGGGCGTAACATTAGCTGTAAACATAAATAGCGCACCAACCCAGCCAGTTACGCCGCTCGCTAGCCAAATAAACCGTGGGTCGCTTCTTTTTACCCGTAACAGTCCGATCAGAAGAACGAGTAGAAAGAGTACATTTAACGGCATTAAAACCAAATCCCAGCTTTTGTAGTTTTCAAAACTTGCCCACTTGAAATTCTGTTGAATCCCCTTATGGAAGAGGTTAAACATTGGGTACAGGACACTGTTGCCAGCAGCAACAGACCTGATGAGTTGCTCATTCTGGCGCACATCTTCCTGCGTGTTCTTGCTTACTCGAGCAACAGGATTAAGATCCCCTGCGTCAGCGCTTAGTGGAGCATACACAAAGTGAAAAAGCGGCAGCAAAGAGAAGGTGCAGTATAGTGCAAAAAATAGCGCGAACCGTAGCACGAACTTCTTTTTGTTCTCCACAAATAGCACGATCAAAAATGGTAGCAACACTAGTAGGAGCGCAGCTATCCACGCAAGGTTGGCAATAACATTTCCAAATAGAGCGAGCAGCACAGCACTTGCAACTGTGCCTGCGACCTTATTACCTCTAATACTTTGTGTCAAAAAGTGAATCACCCAGGGAAGTACAGCAATGAGGAATACCCCTGGCCAGAAGGCCCCAAAGAGTGTGAAGTACAAGAACGTTGAAAGGCTGTACATAAGACCCCCAACTATCCGCGCAGCCCGGTTTGCAGGCTTTGCAGGTGATAGCCAGTTGCCCAGGAACACGTAAAACCCAAGGTACCCAATTGCGATTATTGCCCCAAAGAGCAAAAATTGGCTTTGCGCAAACGAGAAGAGCGCATTCCAACCTGCGATTACGATAAGTGTTGGCCAAAATTGACTGAGTGGAAAGTAGTAGCCCAGACCAGAGATATGGTTATCGCCCACAATGCTTGTGGCATAGTTCTTAAGAAACTCGAGCGGGTAAAAGTAATAGAGGCGAGTATCATCTCCGCCAACAATTTTGCGATCCCCCCAAAAGAGTGCCGGCAAAAGAAGTAAGGCAATACAAAGAAAGGCCTGGAGTACCTGGAACTTGTGCCGAACAACGAATTGAAAAAACTTACTCATTTACGAGTGTAGTGATTGCACGGCTGAAGATAGTCGGCCAGGCAAAATCTTTCCCTAACTTTTTTGCCTGCTTGCGGTACTGCCTGTACTCAAGGTCCTTTGCAGTGATCTCAATTATTCTAGCTGCTATATCCTTAGCATCATATTCAGAAACAAGCCCCGCCTTTTGTTTTTCGAGGACTTTTGCGACTGGAGGAACATCAGTAATTATCACTGGTAGCGCACATCCAAGGTATACCTTTACCTTACCAACGTCAGCGTAGCGACTAAACGAATTCTCATCATGTGGGTTGTAGGGCGCTAGTGCTACACCGCAGGTGAGCAGAATACGCTCTACCTCATGGTGATCACTAATTCTGCCTCTAATATCAAATACCTTCTCTAAGCCGGCCTTCTTCACTTCTGCTTTTAGCCAGTCAACCTCACCTCCACCAATGCATACAAGTGATAGATCATTTCGGCCAAGACGCTTAAGCTCTTCCATAATTGGCACCAGCAACTCTACTCCTTTGCTTTTTATCAGCCCACCAAAAAACACCAATTTCTTCGGATCTCCCTGGTCGAAGTCAGACTCTGAATAACGGTTGGAGTTGTTGCCGAACGGCATGGGACTCCAGCGTATCTTTGAGAGGTCGAAAAGCCCACTATCTACCCGGCCCATAATCATTTCTTTATTAAGCGGGAACACGTGGTCTGCATGGTATGCAGCAAATCGATCAACGGCATTGTACACCGCATTCAAGATTGGATTCTGATAACGAACCGGCGTAAAGTCGATAAGGTTATACCCAACACGCCGCACAACACCCAACCCCCGCAGCATGATACCTACGATTGCAAGCAAGTTGTTACTGGCAAACAGGAAGTCGGCACCCCAGCCAAACCTAAAGCCGTAGTACAGGCCATACACCATGTCCTTTATGTACGAAATAGGCTCAGGTTTATAAAACTTGATTGCAGACTCCGAGCGTGACTCCTTGCCCTTGAACGTGCGTGTAATCCGAATTGCGCCCTTTTTCGAGAACGTAAATGGGAATTGCACCAGAGTCACCTGTTCCACACCTTCATCTTTTAGGTACGCGTACATCTCATCATCAATGCCAGTCGTATCCTCAGTACTGTGTGAGTAGACTAAAACCTTTTTGATCTTACTTTCCATACGCTTTCAATTTTGGAGGCGCTTTGATGACTTTGCGTATCTGTTGAATTACGATTTGAGCAGCAACATACCAACTCAGTGGTGCATGAAGAAGGAGAATCCAAGATTTCCTTTGGACAAGAATCGGCAGTGAGCGCAAAAGGGGCAGAACAAAGCTTAGTGCGTACGGCACGAATAGGTATTTTTTAAGGCGAAACATAAGCGGCTGGTATGCTTCACGGTTTGCAAAACCAACACCTACTGTATCTACAAAGTGCGTATTGATTATGACTCTCCAAGCCAACTTTCGGACATATTTTTTTAATGTATCAGCGCAGTGATGGTAAATAAAATCATGCTCAAGAATGCCGGCAGTATGCGTTGCGCTCACTAAGAGTGTGAACATCTCTGGAACAATGTTTACATCACCCAAGCGATCTTTAAACGTTTCACGCACGTAGGAAAGGTTTATCATGTTGCCGGCAGAGATGTCTGCAAGCGGGATGGTCTGATGCTTCTCGAAGTGAAGAACAACGCCGCCCGGAACATGCTTACCGTTACACGCCTTTGTAAGCGCAGGAACATAGTAGGGGTACTCCGAAGAGATGCCATACATAAAAAATGAGAACGGATCAGAGAAGGTATTTATGTAATCGTTTACCACATTTGCCCCAGCAGGCTTCTGGTAACCTCCTGTAAGAACAATCTTTGCCTTTGGGTTATCTTCCAAAAAGGAAACTCGACGGGTGATAGCATTGCTATCGTTAAATACTTCATCTGAGTCAAGAAAAATTGCATACTCACCCTTGGAGTGCACAATTCCTTCATGCTTGCCACACTCTGGCTGCACACGCGGGTTTGGAACTACTCGACAGTTAAATTCCTTACCTAGCTCTAGTGTTTTGTCGGTAGATCCACCATCGGCAAGAATGATCTCGATTTTTTCTTGGTCATAGTTCTGGCCACGTATAGACTCCAACGAAAGACGAATGGTTCGCTCGGAATTTAGGGTGGGCATAACCACGCTCACCAGCGGTTGGTTGGCAGCTTTCATACACCAGTTTTGGCCATCAGGTGCTCGGCAATGATGCTACTCGGCTTTTCGGTGGGGACAATCTTAGCTCGGGCATACTTACTTGGGTCCTCTAGAAACTCCCCAATTATTTCCATGTCACACATGCTCAGCACCACGTTCTCACCTAGACCTTCGATACGCTCTGTCTTTTTGCGCAGCACCAAACAAGGCTTCCCCATGTAGTACGACTCTTCTTGGTTGCTTCCCCCATCTGTAACGAGGAAGTCAGCGCCTGATAGAACACGCATAAAGTCGACGTACGGTAAACGCGGTACGGCATGCACCCCTTTATGCGCAAGAATTGAAGTAAGTAGTCCGTACTTTTCGAGCGTCACTTTCGTTAGCTCATGCAGGACAAGCACACATGGCGTGGTGTCAGCTTTTTGGAGGACACGGGCAACTAGAGTGCGAGTTAGTTGCTCATTGAATAGATTCTCCTGACGATGCAACACGAATACAAAGTAGTTCTTTAACTTAGCAACTTCCTTGGTGTGCTCTGACTCCATCGGTTGATGTGTCGCAATTTCCAGCGCATCCACCAGTGTGTTCTGGCCGGTTGTTACCTTTTCACCACCTTTATTTTTCAAGTTTTTGAGGGCCCAGTCATTTGGGCAATAGCTTGTGGTTACATACCGTGACACGAGTACTCGATCGATCTCTTCCGGGAAGGGATTAAGGTAATTGTACGAACGAAGCCCTGCTTCAATATGGCCAACTTGTAGCTTGAACTTACGCGCGAGGAGAGCGCCCATCAAAGTTGAGACAGTATCGCCATGAACAACCATAATACTGCCCCTGGCTTGCACCTCGTTAAACTCTTTTGCCAAGACCTTTTTGCCTGCGCGGTAAGTCCTTAAGAACCATTCGAGCAGGCCCCTCGGAGACTGCGGGATAGTGCCTTCGAACAGGATGATATCGATGGCCTTTACACCTCCCAACTTAAGTAAGACGCTGTCACGAATATCATTCTGACCAGAGGCAATTACCTTAAACGAAACTTTCCTGTCAGAAAGTTCTTTCATAACAGGAAACACCTTGATTAGCTCGGCCGTTGTCCCAACAAAGAAGTAGATTCGCCGTGGTTTTACCATGGTTTTATGTTGTCTTGTTAGCAAGGAACCAGTCGTACGCCTTCTTTAAACCGGTAGCGATATCAATCTCAGGCTTCCAACCAGTTGCCATCATACGAGTAACGTCTAGGCGCTTACGCAATACTCCGTCTGGTTTTGTTGTGTCAAATACAAGTTCACCTTCAAATCCAACTACCTCCTTAATGTGTGTGGCAATCTCACGGATAGTCATATCCTCCCCTGTGCCGATATTTACAATCTCTTTGGCAGTATAGTTTTCAAGGAGTGACACTACAGCACGAGCCAGATCGTCTACATATAGAAACTCCCGGAATACATTTCCGCTGCCCCATACGGTAACTTGGGCGTCACCAGCGACTTTGGCATTGTGCATGCGCAAGATAAGGGCCGGGATGACATGGGAAAGCTCGAGATCATAGGTGTCACCTTCGCCATATAGGTTGGTAGGCATGCAGGAGATGAACACACGATTGTGCTGGTCGTATAGCTTCTCACACAGTTTTATACCGGCAATTTTTGCCACAGCGTACCCTTCGTTGGTTGGTTCCAGCGGTCCGGTTAATAGCGAATCTTCTTTGATTGGCTGCTCAGCTTTGGCTGGGTAAATACAGCTGCTTCCTAGAAAGACCAGTTTTTTTACGTCATGCTCGTGTGACGACCAAATAACATTGTTCTGCATTTGCAAATTTTCATAGAGAAAATCAGCCTGAGCAATCATGTTTGCCTTTATGCCTCCAACTCGCGCAGCAGCAAGTACAACGTACTCCGGCTTTTCTTCTGCAAAGAATGCGTTAACAGCAGATTGATCGGTAAGATCGAGCTCTGCGCGCGTGCGCACAACGATATTTGTGTATCCAAGCCCTTCCAACCGACGGACAATGGCTGAACCCACCATTCCCCGATGTCCCGCTACGAAGATTTTTTCTGTTTTTTGCATGGGGCTACATTCCTTTCTTTGACTCATTCTCCAAGTCGGCCTTCGCCATCAGAATAATGAGATCGCGGAAGGTTGTAGATGGCTTCCAGCCGAGCTCTTTCTCAGCTTTAGCGTAGTCACCAATAAGCAGCTCTACTTCGGCGGGTCGGAAATAGCGAGCATCGATACGGATAATGGTTTTGCCAGATTTTTTGTCGATTCCTACTTCATCTACGCCAGAACCCTTCCATTCAATATCAAAGCCGAGCTCGCTTGCAGCAAGCTCAACCATCTCGCGAATAGTATGCGTCTCGTTTGTAGCAAGTACGTAGTCGTCCGGCTTGTCGTGCTGCAGCATGCGCCACATTCCCTCTACGTAATCCTTTGCATAGCCCCAATCGCGCTTTGCTTCAAGGTTTCCTAGGTAAAGACAGTCCTCATAGCCAAGCTTAATTCGTGCAAGCCCGCGTGTAACTTTGCGCGTTACAAAGGTTTCACCGCGACGAGGAGATTCATGGTTGAACAGAATTCCGTTACAAGCAAATAGTCCGTAGCTTTCGCGGTAATTCCGGGTAATCCAGTAGGCAAAAACCTTAGCGCATCCGTAAGGACTACGAGGATAGAATGGAGTGTTCTCACGCTGTGGAACCTCTTGTACTAGGCCATACATTTCGGAAGAAGAGGCTTGGTAGAACTTGGTTTTAACGCCAGATTCTCTAATGGCGTCTAGAAGGCGGAGCGTTCCTAGCCCAACTACGTCAGCAGTATACTCTGGCATATCAAAACTCACTCGCACGTGACTCTGTGCGGCGAGATGGTAGATTTCATCCGGCTGAATCTTCTCGATTAAACGAGACAGGTTGCTTGCGTCGGAGAGATCACCGTAGTGCAAGCGTAGACGAATACCCTCGACGTGAGGATCCTTTAGAAGATGATCAATACGATCTGTATTGAAAGTGCTAGAGCGTCGAATAATACCATGTACCATGTACCCCTTCTCCAGGAGAAGCTCTGCGAGGTAGGAACCATCTTGGCCTGTAATACCAGTGATCAGCGCAACTTTTTCTTTTCCCTTTGTAGTATTGGCCATACTGAAAAATTATCTACTTTGAGTAATCTGATTCTAGCAGGTTACAGATACCAAAAAAAGCACGCGAGCTATACCTTATTTTTTGTCTGACTTTCGATAGTAGTTTAGTAGGCGAGCACGGTAAAATATTGCGAGCGTATCGATAAACATCTTCTTTATGGCCTTTAGATTTATGCCGGAGCCTGTGGCGTTAAATTCCAAATCTACAGGAGCTTCAAAAATCCGCCTATAGCCCAGCTGCTGGGACACTACGAGCATCTCTAAGTCAAAGGCATACTGTTTTACGAGAAGGCGCGGCATAACATCTTTAGCCACCTCGGCCTTTAAAAACTTCAACCCAGTCTGTGTATCGGTAACATTCAAACCAAACAGTAACTTTACGAGTGCATGATACCCGCGCGAAAAAACCCTGCGCTTGAACGGATAGTTTACCCGAGAAGCAGGATGGCGCTTGGAGCCAATTACCAAGTCGGCATCGAACGCGTCCATTAGTTTTACAAATCTATCGAACTGTCGTGGGTCAAAGTCGCCACCTGCATCTGCAAAAGTGACGATGTCTCCGCGAGCTCGCTCAGTCCCATAGCGAAGGGCGTAGCCCTTTCCCTGGTTCTGTTTGTAGTCAAACACCTGAATGTTTTCGGAGTGCACCTTGCGCGCCTCCTCAGCGGTTTTATCTGGCGACCCATCTACTACAACTAGGACCTCGTATGGGTACCCTACCTCATCATGCACGGCAACAATGTCGCGTAGCGTCTTGGCAATGTTTTGCTGCTCCTTGTAGGCTGGGACAACAATTGAAAGTTTTGGCTTCTTACTCATACTCTAGAAATGAGTTGCGAGATTTGTGTACGTTTAGAATAAAAGTAACGCACCATAATTAAAGTAAAGCTGGCTGCAGTGCTCAATACAAGCATTCGCACTACTTCTTCTACTGTGTCGTGGTGCAATTGTACGAGTACATAGGCCAATCCTAATCCTAAAAGCAGTATAGCGAGGAAAAAATAATCTCGAATTATAATGTTGTAGTTTACTACCAAGTTGACCATTGCGTAGATGAGAATAAATAATCCAACCTGCGGCAGCAGATAATAAAGGTCAGTGAAGGCAGAGCCATACAGCGTCCTCATCACTAAACCAGGAGCAACCATGTACACCGAAAGCAGGCCAATGGCAGCGGCAAGGGTGAGAACATTGGCGAACAGAAAGGTTTGATAGTGCTTCTCCCCTTTAGTGCGCTTCTCCGAGATAAGAGGGAACATCGCTGAGATAACCGGAGTTGTAATATAGAGAATAATCTTACCGACCGTTGAAACTGCGGCATAGAGACCGGCGGTGCGCGTATCAAAGAACATGCGCATCAGGATTATGTCAGCATTGAGCAAAATTATTAGTAAGAGCGTGGCAGCAAATGTCGGCACCACCGGTCCTTTCAAAAGATCTTTAAAAAAGTTTGCAGGCAGCCGTGTCCCTGCACCATCGCCCTGGGCTGCTTTTTTCATACGGGCCGCAACGCTCACAAAGCTGAGCAGATAGGCAAAGCCGGTAGCTAGCACTATTGCCATCACCGCCCCGTTTAGTGAGAAGCCCAGGTATACGAGCAAAATACCTGATACCAGCCGAAGCGCCATCTCAAACACATTCGAGAGACTCAACGGCACAAAGCTATGCAACCCCTGCAGCACCGAGCGGTTTACCGTGAGTAAAAGTGAAAAGAATATACTTACCGCAACAATTAGTGCCGGGACCAGGCTCGTTAGCGAGAGCGAGGTTGTGATCGGCTTGATTAGGATAAGGAGCAAAACAACAAGAGAGAGGCCAACCAATACTGTGTAGCGGCTCATGCGCGAAACGAACTGGATAAGTGCCCCGCCCTTGCCTTGGTGGTAGAGTTCGTTTGCAGACTGCACGGTAACAAGTGAAAGTGTGACTCCCACTACAGAAAGAATCATCGTAAGCGAAAGAACTGTGGAGAGCTCACCGTACAGCTCCGGCCCCAGCATGCGTCCCATCATCATGTTGAATACATACGAAAAGAGGCTGCCTGTAAGCGAGCCAATAAATAGCACTGAGCTGCCAGAGAGGAGTTTTTTCGTATCCGTCACTACCCAACTATAGCACGCCACCTTAATCACTCAAGGTTCTAGTAAGCATTCTAGCGCGCTTTTTGGTATCGTTTATTTGAACCTATGCACCAACCTCACCAGACGCCACCGACCAAGGTATTCAGTAGTCCTTTTGTCATATTTGCGTTCCTCGTACTAGCTGTTGTAACCATCCGAGTTGCATGGTTTAACGACGACTCCTACATTACCTTCCGCACGGTAGATAACTTTGTAAATGGCAACGGACTGACCTGGAATCTTGCTGAGAGAGTACAAACATACACACACCCACTTTGGATGCTGCTCGTAAGCGCTGTTACAGCACTGACCCAGGAAATTTATTTCTCAGTCACTTTTCTACAGATCCTACTGAGCCTTGGCGCGGTATACTTGGCCGTAAGGTTCTTGGGAAAGAGTGCCTACCTCTCTTGTGTATTTATTACCTGTCTACTTTTTTCTAAAAGCTTCATTGAGTATTCAACCTCTGGACTAGAGAATGCGCTTAGTTACTTCTTGCTTGCTCTTCTTGTTGGTGTCGTCACGCAAAAATCCCGACACACCTTGTTGTTCACTGCACTTCTTACGGCCTGCCTGGGGTTAAACCGCTTAGACCTACTACTCCTCGCTCTTCCCATTCTTGTGTATGTGTTCGTAACAGAGACTGTCAGCCCTCGGCAACGCCTCAAAACGCTACTGATAGGCTTCCTGCCACTTATTGCTTGGGAGATTTTTTCACTTGTGTACTATGGTTCCCTACTACCTAATACCGCATACGCCAAGTTGGCTACCGGAATCGACCAGGCAAGCCTGATTAAGCAAGGGCTCTTTTACTTTTTGAACTCCCTGTCGCTTGACCCAATTACGCTTGTAGTTACTTTTGCTTCTATTGGATTTGCGCTGCGACAACGCCGCACCAACCCACACATGGCAGCTTTAGCAATTGGGGTTATCCTCTATCAGTTGTACATAATTAAGGTTGGAGGAGACTTTATGAGCGGTCGTTTTCTGTCTGCTCCGTTCTTTCTGGCGAGTATGATTGCACTACAGCTGGCCTCCAATGTCCCCGAGGAGCGTACCAACCTAGGATTGGCGCTTGCTTCTATCGTGGTGCTCGGGTTCCTCTCGCCCCAACCTGTTGTGCTAAGCAACCGTAGCTACGGCGATGTGCTGCACAATCCAATAGATGGCATGTGGGTGGTAGACGAGCGCAACTTCTACTACGGACAGACCGGGTTACTCACCTACACCGCCGGTAAAGATCCCATCAAGAGCAGTTTCTACGCCCAGGGTCTGGCATACAAGAATGGCGACAAGCGCGTCGTAGAATTTCCTACAATCGGTTTTGCTGGGTACGCTGCAGGGCCTGATATCCATATTGTCGATCACTATGCCTTAGCTGACCCACTCTTGTCTCGCCTGCCCATAATTAAATCCGACCTCGCACCAGCCGGGTGGCGGATCGGACATTTTGTACGGGAAGTACCGTGTGGCTATATAGAATCGCTCGCAACCGACTCCAATAAGATATGTGACGCAGACCTTGCAGCATACTACGACAAAGTCCGCTTGATTACTCGGGGAAACATGTTCAGCACTGAACGTTTTCGTGCCATCATTGGCATGCAGATTGGTCACTACGACATATATCTTCGTAACTACGTTGCAAAGCACCCTGAGCTCTACAAATTTGATTCCTCTATCTAACTATTCCGATGTACCGAAGCCTCTCAAACTTACTCAACAGACTTCTTGCGCTCCCCTTGGCATATTGGGTAGTTGCAGGGTTTTTAGTTGCATACTACCTTCTGTTCATTACTCCTTCGCTCTTTAACAGCGGTGGGTATATGTACTTCTTCCGCACAGTCCCCGCCACAAATCCCGGTGCTACCGACCTCCAGCAGATGCTCAGCTACAGCCAAGAATTAAATCTTGGGAACACTCCGTACATTGGCCAAAACCTATACCCACCACTGGCTTCTGTCATTTTTCTACCGTTACTCAACCTCACCTTTCAGAATGCCTACCAGCTTCTCACTGGACTATCATTTCTTAGCCTGCTCGGGAGTGTATGGCTACTGTTGCGGGTTTCATTAAAAAAGGCTGGCTCAATTTCTATTGGAGCCATTATCGGCGTAAGTGCACTATTCGGCTATGGGTTGCAGTTTGAGCTTGAGCGTGGACAATTCAACCTGATTCCAATGTTCCTAGTCTTTGTTGCCGCCTGGCTCTTTCATTCAGCCCCACGCTGGAGAATCCTGGCTTACACCCTCTTTGTTGTTGCGGTCCAAGTGAAGTTCTACCCGTTTATTTTTATACTGCTCTTTGTAAAGAACTGGCGGGCCTGGAAAGAGAATATCCTGCGCTTTGTCGTCCTTGCTGTGGTAAATGTAGGGATCTTCTTCGTGTTAGGGGTCACTGTTTTCCAGCAGTTTCTAGCTGGGATCATCCAGCAAGCAGTTAGCCCATATGTGTGGATCGGCAATCATTCCATAAAGGCGTTTGTTTCACTCACCACCACTAAGGGTACAGAGCCGTTCTACTTCAGTCAGTGGTCACTGATTGCTGAACATCATAACCGTACACAAGTTGTCCTGCTTGCCTGTGTGGCAGGTGTACTATTGCTCACGCTTATCCGAGCCTACAGGAGAAATTCACGGGGAATTGACCCGTATATCCTATTGGCCTGCACAGTGGGGGCGCTGGTAATCCCATCAGTAAGTCATGACTACAAACTCTCGATTTTGGCAGTACCAGTGGCGTATCTCCTCATGTACGAATCAGCCCTTACTCGCCGTGGGAGAACGGGTCTTGCTAGCCTAATTGCGTTGAGTGGAATTAGCCTATTTTACGCAACCACACTCTTCTCGTTCGAGAATAAGTCGCAGCTTGTCGTGCAAAACAATTTTGCCTGGTTTTTTCAGAACAACTTCCCTGCGCTATTTCTCATTCTGCTCTGCGTGGGAGTTCTCGCTACTCGCGACTTGCTCTATCCTTCACAGAAAGCTTCCGTACCGGTAGGGTGAGCGTATGCAAGGCAAGCGACGTAGAATCCGACCTTGGCTCGTAATACTAGCCACCCTCTTCCTAGCCTACAGCGCAGTTAGTGGCTACGCTTTCGTGTACGGCCTCCAGGGGCTCCGTCAACTCAACCAGGCGTCAGAAGAACTACAGCAAGGCTACGATGTATTTACAACAAACCCCGCAGAAGCAACTGTACTTTTTACCAAGAGTCAGGCCAGTTTTTTGGGTAGTGTGAGACTCTTTCAAGATGCTCCAACTATCGTAAAATTCGGAGCATATCTGTCACCCGTACGTTGGCAGGTAAATGCCA
>CALBLZ010000060.1 GCA_937895715.1 uncultured Candidatus Berkelbacteria bacterium | reverse complement strand
ACGGAGAATTAGGGTTCGATTCCGGAGAGGGAGCCTGAGAAACGGCTACCACATCCAAGGAAGGCAGCAGGCGCGCAAATTACCCAATCCTGACACAGGGAGGTAGTGACAATAAATAGCGATACAGGGCTCTCTGAGCCTTGTAATTGAAATGAGTACAATTTAAATCTCTTAACGAGTATCAATTGGAGGGCAAGTCTGGTGCCAGCAGCCGCGGTAATTCCAGCTCCAATAGCGTATATTAAAGTTGTTGCAGTTAAAAAGCTCGTAGTTGGATCTCGGGTACTAGCATGTGGTACGCTTAACTGCGTTACTACATGTCTGGTCCTAATCAACCGGTTGGCCGTTGATGCCCTTTATTGGGTGTTTTCGGTAGCCGGTACGTTTACTTTGAGAAAATTAGAGTGCTTAAAGCAGGCCTTACGCCTGAATAATGTTGCATGGAATAATAGAATAGGACCTCGGTTCTATTTTGTTGGTTTTGTAGAGCATTGAGGTAATGATTAATAGGGACAGACGGGGGCATTCGTATTGCGGTGTTAGAGGTGAAATTCTTGGATCGCCGCAAGACGAACAACTGCGAAAGCATTTGCCAAGAATGTTTTCATTAATCAAGAACGAAAGTTGGAGGTTCGAAGACGATTAGATACCGTCCTAGTTCCAACCATAAACGATGCCAACTAGCGATTAGCTGCTGTTAATTAAACGACACAGCTAGCAGCTTCCGGGAAACCAAAGTCTTTGGGTTCCGGGGGAAGTATGGTTGCAAAGCTGAAACTTAAAGGAATTGACGGAAGGGCACCACCAGGAGTGGAGCCTGCGGCTTAATTTGACTCAACACGGGGAAACTCACCCGGCCCGGACACTGGAAGGATTGACAGATTGAGAGCTCTTTCTTGATTCAGTGGGTGGTGGTGCATGGCCGTTCTTAGTTGGTGGAGTGATTTGTCTGGTTAATTCCGATAACGAACGAGACTCTAGCCTACTAAATAGACCTCGGCATTCTAACTGTCGAGGCGCTTCTTAGAGGGACAGGCGGCGTTTCAGCCGCATGAGAAAGAGCAATAACAGGTCTGTGATGCCCTTAGATGTCCGGGGCCGCACGCGCGCTACACTGAAGAGATCAGCGTGCATGTGCTTCCTACTCCGAAAGGAGCGGGAAACCGAGTGAACCTTTTTCGTGCTTGGGATTGGGGATTGTAATTATTCTCCATGAACGAGGAATTCCCAGTAAGCACAAGTCATCAGCTTGTGTTGATTACGTCCCTGCCCTTTGTACACACCGCCCGTCGCTACTACCGATTGGATGTTTTAGTGAGGTCTTCGGACCGGCCGGCGCAGCGGCTTCGGTCGCCACGCTGTGCTAGAAAGATGACCAAACTTGAACATCTAGAGGAAGTAAAAGTCGTAACAAGGTTTCCGTAGGTGAACCTGCGGAAGGATCATTAATGGATTGTTTTGCAGTGAACGCACTTCTCACAAAGTGTGCCTCACAAACAAAACGCACATATCCAAACTTGATTTGCTTGAACGCAAATTGCCCGTTATCAATTGACAAATGGGCTGATCAGTGAGCGACATGCGTCTCTCAATGCATCAATCTCTCAACAACACACCATGCGTGTGTATTGAAAGCTGGCTGTCAACTGTGCCGATATGCGTCGCCATATCTCACTTCGACCAAAGTAGAGGCTAATAACCACACTAACACAAACGGAGTAGTGAGTCTCCGTGTGTTTGACGTGCGACTTGAGTGTGCGCCAGGTCTTATGAGGGAGTATAAAGCTACAAAGTCGTGGGCAATCATTGGACTTTGCTATGCGCGCTCCCTTAACGAGACGAGGCACTATGCACAATAGGCTCTGAGTCGTTTTACGTACACACGGTCACATCTCCGGTGGTTACTCGAAATAAGGTGGTGAGATGACGCCCGAACGTTGACTTCAATTTTAATGGCTGGCACACGACGTGTGTGTTGAGTTGATGTGAGAGTGCGTGAATGCACTCATTTGGAAGCTCTCCTTGCCTACCTGATTGGTGCCTAGTCCGCGGTTCCTGCATGCACGCACACACTTGTGTGTGTGTGTGTGCCTGGATGCGGGGTGTCGGTGGACCTTACCGGTTCACTTGCTGCTAGGCTTAAATATCGAATAGCCATTTCAGTGTGTGTGTGTCCGAAGCCTCGGGTGGCAAGGTCGCCTTTACCTGGCTCACTGCCACTTTACGGTGCTGGTGAGTTGGGCGAAGGTCTGAAAGCTCATGTGCACTCATGTGTGCCTTAAAAACACACATGAACACATGTTTTCATTACATAAAACCAACTTGAGCCAAAATCAAAATGATTTTATCATAGTAACTGTGGCCTGCCTTAACTGTGCAGTAAAGCAGATTACTTAAAAGACAAATACAACTGTTAGTGGTGGATCACTCGGCTCGCTGGTCGAGGAAGAACGCAGCTAGCTGCGTTAATCGGTGTAAAATGCAGGACACGCCGAGCACTCGACATTCGAACGCACATTGCAGCCTTGGTCATACCTTGGCTTCGTTTGTCTGAGCGTCGTTAATAAGCCAAACTCCATCAAAAGACCTAAAAGTCGTGTCATGGCCCAGTATATATTTTATATATACAGTTGGTCGACTCGTCTGGTCAATTCAAACACACAAATGCTTGTCATTTTGAATCGCCCGTATGCGTAAAAAGCCAACACTTGGTTATGCGTGTGTGAGAGTGGTAACACACACTCACAATGTAGGGCTTTTGGCAACACAAGCCATTATGCCTGAGCGTTAACCGAACAAGTGTCTTTTTACATTCCATGCAAACGTGGATATCGATTTCACATCTGACACATGCTCAAGTGTTTTGAACAATTTTGATTGTTTACTTAACTTGTTAACCTTCGACCTCAGATCAAGCGAGATTACCCGCTGAATTTAAGCATATAATTAAGCGGAGGAAAAGAAACCAAACGGGATTCCCCTAGTAACGGCGAGCGAACAGGGAACAGCCCAGCGCCAAGTCCTGACACTTGACGTGTTCAGGAGATGCGGCGTTAGTGTTTCGGTGCATCGTGTGCTGCCTCGTGTCTCAAGTTCCTTTGACAGGGACTCCCAGAGTGGGTGCTAGGCCCATAGAGACTGCGAAGCTGGCACACGCAAGCCGTTACATTTTAGAGTCAGGTTGCTTGAGAGTGCAGCCTAAAGCAGGTGGTAAACTCCATCTAAGGCTAAATATTACAGCGAGACCGATAGCAAACAAGTACCGTGAGGGAAAGTTGAAAAGAACTTTGAAGAGAGAGTTCAAAAGGACGTGAAACCACTAACAGGTAAACGGGTGGAACCACGAAGTGTGCCTGGAGGGCGATTCAGTTATCATCGCAGGTTGGCTGCGCGTACATCGGGTACCTATGTGCTGTGTACGTGTAGTCTACAATCGGCGATGGCAATGCATTTCGTCCCTTCA
>CALBLZ010000058.1 GCA_937895715.1 uncultured Candidatus Berkelbacteria bacterium | reverse complement strand
TTGCAGAGTGCTGTGTTTTTGATAAACAGTCGCAGCGGCCTGGTCACTGCGGCCCTCTTTAGCCCAGCTCCGCACGGAGCCACCAAAAAGGGCGCACCTTCTCCCGAAGTTACGGTGCTATGTTGCCTAGTTCCTTCACCCGAGTTCTCTCAAGCGCCTGAGGATTCTCACCCTGCCTACCTGTGTCGGATTACGGTACGGTCGTTGTGATCTGAAGCTTAGAGGTTTTTCCTGGAAGCGTGGCCTCAGTGACTTCGTCCAAATGGACTCGTCTCGGTGCTCGGTGTATGTGATCCCGGATTTGCCTAAGATCACCACCTACCTCCTTTCCCCGGGACAACCAACGCCCGGTACACCTAGCCTTCTCCGTCACCCCATCGCAATCACAAACGGTGCTGGAATATTAACCAGCTTCCCATCGACTACGGCTTTCGCCCTCGCCTTAGGGGCCGACTCACCCTGCGTCGATTAACGTTGCGCAAGGAAACCTTGGGCTTTCGGCGGGGAGGTTTTTCACCCCCCTTATCGTTACTCATGTCAGCATTCGCACTTCCGATACCTCCAGCAAGCCTTACAGCTCACCTTCGCAGGCGTACGGAACGCTCCTCTACCACTCAATCTTGCGATTGAATCCCTAGCTTCGGTATACCGCTTAGCCCCGTTAAATCTTCCGCGCAGGCCGACTCGACCAGTGAGCTATTACGCTTTCTTTAAAGGGTGGCTGCTTCTAAGCCAACCTCCTGGCTGTCTATGCCTTCCCACATCGTTTCCCACTGAGCGACAATTTTGGGACCTTAGCTGAGGGTCTGGGTTGTTTCCCTTTTCACGACGGACGTTAGCACCCGCCGTGTGTCTCCCGTGCTCGACACGTGTTGGTATTCGGAGTTTGCCATGGTTTGGTAAGTCGCGATGACCCCCTAGCCATAACAGTGCTCTACCCCCGGCAGTGATACACGAGGCGCTACCTAAATAGCTTTCGAGGAGAACCAGCTATCTCCGAGTTTGATTAGCCTTTCACTCCTATCCACAACTCATCCCCTACCTTTTCAACGGGAGTGGGTTCGGTCCTCCAGTCGGTGTTACCCGACCTTCAACCTGGTCATGGATAGATCACTCGGTTTCGGGTCTACACCCTGCGACTATTCGCCCTATTCAGACTCGGTTTCCCTTCGCCTCCCCTATACGGTTAAGCTCGCCACA
>CALBLZ010000057.1 GCA_937895715.1 uncultured Candidatus Berkelbacteria bacterium | reverse complement strand
ACGGCGACAAGCCGATCGATGCGGCGCTGGCGGAGTTGAAGAAGAAGCTTCCGGTTACTGCTCCTGCTACGGCGGCAGCGACAGCAACTTCACCAAAAGCAGCGAGCGCGCCCATACCCGCAAAGCCTTGATTGCAAGCACGTCATTCCAGCGAACGCTGGAATCCATCTTGATCTTCCCCCACGTCAAGCAAGATCAAAATGGGCCCCAGCTTTCGCTGGGGTGACGACTAGTTCAAGAGTTACTGCTCGAACTTAATACTCCAAGTAGCAATTCTTCTCTTGCATGACGAGATCGACGCGATGTTTGCCGCCAGACATTGATCCTAGAGCGGCAGAAGCCGAACAGGAACTATTGATTTGAGAGATGCCACTAATACCGTACATGCCAGAGCGATTACTTGTGAACGCATAGCGCCCCGCTGCGTCGGTGCTGATAGTCGCTACTTTCGTACTAGTGATATCGCAGAATGGACACCACCACGGGTCTCTGTGAAAGCGCATCACAACCAACGTTTGGTTGGCTACTGGCAGGCCCGAACTTTTGCCCATGACTTGCCCGTGTACCGACCACGACTCCGACGCAGGTTGGCACGCCGCGAGGACCACAGCGGTCAGAGCCAGCAACCTGTGTACTTTCATGGCTTTTTACCGGGGCTTAGCCGGCAACGGAAACGGCGTTACCACGCGCTCTCCACTTTCCGCATCGCGGATCACCGACTGGCCTTTGCGTTCCACTTCCTCGATGCGCACGATGCTCTGCATTGGCAGGTGCAGTAGTTTGGTGCCGCTGAACTCATCGCGCAGGCGCTCTTCCGTCGGATCCACCACGATGCCGTCGTGCACGTCGAATACCAGTTCACCTACTTCGGTGAAGCCCCACAGGCTGCTGGCAGCGACATGCCGACCGTACAACTCGTAGATCTTGCCGTGGTTGAGGAAAGTGATCTTGTAGAGGGATTTGGCCATGGCTGATTATAGGAGGCGGTTGTTGGTTCTAGGTTGTTGGAGAAGATCAAGATCAGGATCAAGTGCACCCCTCCTCAATCCTCCCCTGCTTCGCAAGGGAGGAGGCTCAAGCAACAACCAAGAAGCAAGAACCAAGAACCAAGAACCAAGAACCAAGAACCAAGAACCAAGAACCAAGA
>CALBLZ010000056.1 GCA_937895715.1 uncultured Candidatus Berkelbacteria bacterium | reverse complement strand
TTGTCTTAGCTGCAAATAAAACGTACCACCTGGCATTACAAATTCCAGCAAAGGCTGGCTCCACCTTCGATCCTGCAAATGGATTCTTCGGTTTTAAGAACATTTTGCCGGCGGTTGGCCTACGCGGGCAAATCCCCGAGGCGTTTTCCTTTGGTTCATTTGCCGGCCAAGTAGAATACATAAACATTAAAGCGCGCAACCCATTCTCCACCTGGTCAGATACAATAATTGTTCAGCATGTGTACAAGATATGTGCACCAAACAATAGTAACTATGTAGGATTGCTCGATAAGTACGGACAGCTTTCGTACATTAATCATCCTAATAAGGTAACGACAGACGATCAGTTACGAGCTGACGCACAGCAGCCTGCTCCATCGCCACAACTTGCGCTTGATCAATATTTTGCACCGCTAGAAAATCCGGTTATCGCTGCACCGAGTGATCGATATAGTGTCGTTAAGCATGCAGGGCGCTGGGTACTCGTTAATCCAAACGGTAGGGAGTTTCACAGCATTGGTGCAGCCGGAGTTGGCATGACAGGTGGCCAACGAACCGTAATCTCCCAAAGAGAACAGCTTTTCCAAGAGCTACCGCCTACCAACCACTCCCTCATCGGATCGTCCTACAGTACCCGGTCAACCTTTGTGGGGACAAACACCCTTACCTTCGACCACTTCCGCTTCAATTTGGCAAAGAAGTATAACCGAGCGAATCCGCATACTGAATTTGCCGAGCAAGCGAGTAAGCGACTGCTTTCGTGGGGGTTCAATACTTGTGGAGCACACTGTCAAACGGAGCTTTCACAGGGGAAGAAGTTGCTTGATTTGCCGTGGTTTGAAATAACTGGCGGGCATAGGCGAATATCAAACTTGCCAGTGCTGTATTGGGGAGCAATGCATGATGTATTTGATCCGCAGTTTCAAACATCAATTACCTCGAGTTTTAATCTGAATCTACCGGCACTCATAGCAGCAAAAAGTCATAATATTGGAGTGTACATAGATAATGAGCTTTCTTGGGCAGATGGACGCAGTGCTCGTAATAAGTACAATATTCCGATAGGTGTACTCAATTCTCCAGCTGATCAGCCCAGTAAGGTTGAGTTTATTACCAGGTTGAAGACAAAATATGGGGCAAGTGACGATGTTGGGATTGCTGCGCTAAATGCGGCGTGGGGGACATCGTTTGCTAACTGGGGAGCCTTGGCAAATACTCAGTATGTCGCACCTAGCACACTTCCAGCGGGAATGGTAACAGATTTCAGTGAGTTTCTTTCAGCCTTCGCTCAAAAGTATTTCTCAAGTGTTCGCACTAAGCTTAATGAGTTTAACTACACCGGCTTGTATATGGGCTGTAGGTTTATTGACCGGTCATTCACTGATGAGATCTTGGCAGCCAATCGACAGTATGCCGATGTGATTAGCGTAAACATCTACGACGGCAACCCCACGCGCCTGCACCCCGACCTCGCAGTCATGGACTTTCCAATCATGGTGAGTGAGTACAGCTTTAATTCACCAGTTGGCACAACAAAGATTGGTGGCGCCTACCTTACCGCAATGGATCAAGACGCCGAGAGAGCCTCGCTAAATGCCTACTACGACGTGCTGCAAGGCTGGAAGAATGTGGTTGGCCTTCAGTGGTTTGCGTACGTGGACCATAGCTCAGCCGGGCGCTATACCGATGCTGAGAATCATGGCTTTGGACTCGTAGACATTGCTGATAGACCACACCAAGCCACAGTTGACGCAGTCAAGGCAAATAACCTAAAGGTTCACCAGCAGTGGTAGGAGGTTATTTTGGTACTACCTAAACCGAATACTTGAAAAGATTCCTTGCTCCACTTCATTTAACTCATGATCATGCTCGATCGTAAACAGCCTCTTTCTCTTGACTACAAAGTACATTTTTCGCCACTTTTCAGGGTTACCCCTATCGGTAAAATGGAGAAGTAGCGCATCTTCGCCACCAACGCTACACCTAGTTCTCGAAACAGTGATGCCCTCACCAACTGGTTGAAAATGTTCAATGCCGAGCTTAGATAGGTCTTCAAGCGATAGGCCCTCAAATGCTGCAGCAATCGAAAATACTGAATCTGAGGTTGACCTAACTAACTCAGGTGACTTATCAGGAGGACAAATCAGGTACTTTAGTTCGTCAGTCTTTGCGCCAACTGAAAACCACACCTCGAGTGGCGTATAGCCAGCTGGTAAGCAGAGTGAAACACCACATAAATCATCAACGTACTGCCGACCTGCAGGTAGTCGTGACTTTAGGAGCGTAATGTACAACCTGAACAGGTAGATGTATAGCGCAGCAACTAGAAGAACTGCGCCAATC
>CALBLZ010000055.1 GCA_937895715.1 uncultured Candidatus Berkelbacteria bacterium | reverse complement strand
GGCTCGAGTCAAGTCACTAAAATCGAAATAAAATTAAGGGGCCCGGGTCAAGTCATTGAAATTGAATTCTCGAGAATTTAACTATTAGATATTTTTTAAACACGGATTTTAATATTTATTCGACTATCTCGTCTAAAATATAAATATATATGCATTCATAAGGGGCTTGAGTCAAGTCACTTTAGCGGCTCGGGTCAAGTCACTCGATGAAATTCAAATTCGCTGTATACTATATCGCTTCGCTTTCTCGCCGTACTCGTCTAATGCGCATTTATATTTGCACGTCAACAACACATAAGCGGCAAGAGTCAAGTCAAATAAGCGGCTCGGGTCAAGTCACTCGATTTTTAGCTCTCGGGTGACGTCACCCCTGCCGCTTAATGTTCGATTTTGAGTTTTTACCCCGAAAATCGTATTATATCTATGCGTGTTCGTACATTTCGAAATGTGTTTCGGTTTGGACTATATTTAAGAACAAACAAAATTGTTCTTATGGCAATTTTGAAATGAGTTTTTTGTGAGAGCAATTCTCTCCATATAGCTCATTCAATATTCACTGTCGGAGATAGTTGTTTGCTAGTGTTTGTTAAAACTCTTATTAATGGATCGCTTTGGTCGCATTAATGTGAGAACACTCTCGGCCGTCGGTATAAACGCGCTCGTTTATGCCGTTGCATCGCGCTGAGAAAAGTAACTAGATGATTTATATTAAAGCTGGAGTTTATTCAGCTTTTGCTAACATTTAAATCATATTAGTTATCTGGTTGATCCTGCCAGTAGTCATATGCTTGTCTCAAAGATTAAGCCATGCATGTCTAAGTACATACCTTTGCACGGTGAAACCGCGAATGGCTCATTAAATCAGTTATGGTTCCTTAGATCGTTCTTTTTACATGGATAACTGTGGTAATTCTAGAGCTAATACATGCAAAAAGCTCCGACCGTATGGGAAGAGCGCTTTTATTAGACCAAAACCAATGGGGTCGCAAGATCCCTTTGTCTGGTGACTCTGGATAACTTTGTGCTGATCGCATGGCCTTGAGCCGGCGACGTATCTTTCAAGTGTCTGCCCTATCAACTTTCGATGGTAAGCGATTTGCCTACCATGGTTGTAACGGGTAACGGGGAATCAGGGTTCGATTCCGGAGAGGGAGCATGAGAAATGGCTACCACATCTACGGAAGGCAGCAGGCGCGCAAATTACCCACTCCTAGAACGGGGAGGTAGTGACGAAAAATAACAATACCGGACTCAATGAGGCTCGGTAATTGAAATGAGTACAGTTTAAAACCCTTAACGAGGATCTATTGGAGGGCAAGTCTGGTGCCAGCAGCCGCGGTAATTCCAGCTCCAATAGCGTATATTAAAGTTGTTGCAGTTAAAAAGCTCGTAGTTGGATCTCGGGTACTAGCATGTGGTACGCTTAACTGCGTTACTACATGTCTGGTCCTAATCAACCGGTTGGCCGTTGATGCCCTTTATTGGGTGTTTTCGGTAGCCGGTACGTTTACTTTGAGAAAATTAGAGTGCTTAAAGCAGGCCTTACGCCTGAATAATGTTGCATGGAATAATAGAATAGGACCTCGGTTCTATTTTGTTGGTTTTGTAGAGCATTGAGGTAATGATTAATAGGGACAGACGGGGGCATTCGTATTGCGGTGTTAGAGGTGAAATTCTTGGATCGCCGCAAGACGAACAACTGCGAAAGCATTTGCCAAGAATGTTTTCATTAATCAAGAACGAAAGTTGGAGGTTCGAAGACGATTAGATACCGTCCTAGTTCCAACCATAAACGATGCCAACTAGCGATTAGCTGCTGTTAATTAAACGACACAGCTAGCAGCTTCCGGGAAACCAAAGTCTTTGGGTTCCGGGGGAAGTATGGTTGCAAAGCTGAAACTTAAAGGAATTGACGGAAGGGCACCACCAGGAGTGGAGCCTGCGGCTTAATTTGACTCAACACGGGAAATCTCACCCGGCCCGGACACTGTAAGGATTGACAGATTGAGAGCTCTTTCTTGATTCGGTGGGTGGTGGTGCATGGCCGTTCTTAGTTGGTGGAGCGATTTGTCTGGTTAATTCCGATAACGAACGAGACTCTAGCCTGCTAAATAGTACGCCGATCCTTAGTCGGCGCGTACTTCTTAGAGGGACAAGTAGCGGTTAGCTACACGAAATTGAGCAATAACAGGTCTGTGATGCCCTTAGATGTTCGGGGCCGCACGCGCGCTACACTGAAGGGATAAGCGTGTTTTTCCTGCTCCGAAAGGAGTGGGTAACCCGCTGAAACCCCTTCGTGATTGGGATCGGGGCTTGAAATTATTCTCCGTGAACGAGGAATTCCCAGTAAGCGCGAGTCATAAGCTCGCGTTGATTACGTCCCTGCCCTTTGTACACACCGCCCGTCGCTACTACCGATTGAATGGTTTAGTGAGATCTTCGGATTGGTCCGGAGGTGGCCGCAAGGTTGCCTCTAGGTTCCGAGAAGATGATCAAACTTGATCATTTAGAGGAAGTAAAAGTCGTAACAAGGTTTCCGTAGGTGAACCTGCGGAAGG
>CALBLZ010000054.1 GCA_937895715.1 uncultured Candidatus Berkelbacteria bacterium | reverse complement strand
GCATGATGGCGCCGCCACGACCGACTACATGGTTCAAGAGCGTGAGCGTGGCATTACTATTCTTGCCAAAAATACGGCTGTCTTTTGGGAAGGTACCAAAATAAATATTATCGATACGCCAGGTCACGCCGACTTTGGTGGTGAGGTAGAACGCACCCTCAGCATGGCTGACGGCGCTATTTTGGTGGTAGATGCTCAAGAAGGTCCAATGCCGCAGACCAAGTTCGTGCTAAAAAAGGCACTCGAGCTCGGCCTCAAACTTATCGTTATGGTTAATAAAATTGATAAGCGCGACGCTCGTATCGATTACGTGCTCGATAAAGTAGGTGATCTTTTCTTAGAGCTTGCAACCGAGGACTCCCAGCTTGAGTACCCGGTATACTTTGCGATTGGCCGCGACGGTAAGGCGTGGAACGAAGTGCCAGACGACGCAAGCGCGCCGGCCGATCTCGCCCCGATTTTCCAGGCAATTCTTGAGCACGTTCCTGCACCAAAGGCCGGTGATGGCCCGCTCCAGATGCTTGTTTCTGCACTCGATTGGGACAGCTACAAAGGAAAGTACGCTATCGGTCGTGTGCACCGCGGTTCGATTAAATCTGGTATGCAGGTTGTCGTAATGGCTGGCCAAGATCAGCTGCAGCACGCCCGAATCGATAAGATTTTTGTAAGCCAGGGTCTGGCGCGAGTAGAGGTTGCGTCCGCAGAAGCGGGTGACATTGTTGCCCTAACCGGGATTGCCGCCGCGAGTATTGGTAACACCATCGCTGACGCTCAGGCGCCAGAACAGCTTCCAACCATCAACATTGCTGAGCCAACGCTTAAGATGTCGATTGCAGCAAACACATCTCCATTCGCAGGTCGTGAAGGAAAGTTTGTAACAAGCCGCCAGATTCTCGACCGCATCAACCAAGAGCTACAGCACAACGTATCAATGCGTATGGAGCCAGGTGAGTCAGGTGACTATATTCTTTCTGGTCGTGGCGAGCTGCACCTCTCAGTATTCATTGAAACCTTGCGCCGCGAAGGGTTCGAGCTGCAGGTAGGCAAGCCAATGGTTATCACCAAAGAAGTACATGGAAAGGTTTGTGAGCCAGTCGAAGAGCTAACCATCGACGTTAACTCAGAGTTTGTAGGCTCAGTTACTGGTGAAGTCGGTCGTCGTAAGGGCCTCCTTCTTTCGCAAGAAGAAAGTGCCGACGGCACCTCACGCCTACTCTTCGAAATCACTACCCGTGGAATGCTAGGGCTACGAAACACCCTACTTACCCTTTCAAAGGGCACTGCAGTAATGAACTCTCTCTTCTCTCGTTTTGAGCCGAGTATCGGTGACATTCCAAAGATGCGCAATGGTGTGCTTATCTCTTCAGATACCGGTAAAGCTGTCGGATACGGCTTAAACACCGCACAAGGGCGTGGAATTACCTTTATTCCTCCACAAACAGAAGTGTACGAAGGTATGATTGTTGGTTTAAACGCACGTGAAGACGATATCGAAATTAACGTGTGTAAAGAAAAGAAGCTTACCAACGTGCGCGCCTCAGGTTCTGATGACGCACTCGCGCTTACTCCGCCAACAATTCTCAGCCTCGAGCAGTGTCTCGACTTCCTCGAAGATGATGAGCTGCTTGAAGTTACCCCAAAGACGCTCCGGTTACGCAAACGACACCTCACCCAAACCGAGCGTACTCGCGCTTCTCGTCGCGGATAACTTGGCGCGTGTAGGTAAAAAGACCAGTCCCACTCGGGGCTGGTCTTTTTTGGTACGGAGTGTCGGCGTATACTGATTGTAAGTAACAAGGGAGGGATATGTTGTTTGGGTCGTCGGGGACGGACGCGCCACAAAACGGAGCGACTGATGGAGGGCAGCCAGCTGCTCAGCTTCAGAGTATCCTCACGGCAGAGGTAATTCAGCAGCTCGGTCGGTTTTACCAGTCGCCACAGACTGCTCCCGAAATTATTGATACGTTGCTACGCTTTGCAGTTGAGCGTAAGGTGTCCGACATCCTGATTGAGCCAACCAACGAGTACACTCTGGTTCGCATGCGCCTAGACGGCATGCTGCAAGAAGCTACCCGTATTCCGCGAGCAATTTACGCAGCGGTGGCATCGCGTATTAAAGTTCTTTCCAACCTAGACACTACCAGTCGCACAGCCGCACTAGAGGGCAAATTCTTGTTCAGCCAAGATAGTCGCATGATTAACGTGCGTGTTGCCATTACCGTAGTTGCTAGTGGTGAAATGGTGGCCCTGCGTATTCACGACAGCGCGAATTCGGTGATGCAACTTACAGAGCACGGCATGAGCCCAACGGTTACTCAGGCGTATAGCAGCCTACTTAAGCTGAAAACAGGCTTGCTTATTGTTTGCGGCCCAACTGGGGCAGGAAAAACTTCTACCCTCTATAGTTCACTTCAGATCCTGAATACAGGCACGACAAATATCATTTCGATTGAAGACCCGGTTGAGTATGTGATGCAGGGGATTAACCAGATGCAGGTTGATCACGACCGAGACCTTACATTTGCAAGTGGGCTTCGTGTAATTCTCCGGTTAAACCCAGACATAATTTTTGTAGGTGAGGTGCGCGACCAAGAAACTGCTCAGATTGGTATCGAGGCAGCGCTAACCGGGCACTTAGTTCTTACGACGCTTCATGCAAACAGTGCCGTTTCGGCTATCTCACGCTTACGAGACCTCGAAATTGAGAAGTTCTTCATTAATGCTGCGCTTAAGGGAGTTCTCTGTCAGCGACTCGTGCGCGTCACCTGTAAAAAATGTGGTCAGTGGCAGGTGCCCAGTGTAGACGAGCAAGAGATATTCACGCAGGTTACCGGCCGCGTTCTAGAAAAGCAGTTTGTTGGGGCTGGGTGCGCTGAATGTGCTGGAACAGGATTTCAAGGAAGAATTGGCGTATTTGAGCTCGTGCTTATCGACGAAGTAGTTCGCAATCTTATTTCCCACTCAGTAAGTGAACAAGAGATGTTCATGGAACTGCGCAAGCACGGCTTTCTTTCACTTATCGAAGACGGCATGGCAAAGGTTGAGCAAGGCCTAACTACCATGACCGAGGTGCTCACCAACGTTTCTCAGGAGTAGCGTAGACAGCCTACGTCTTCTGAGGTATTAATACAGTGCAGGCCGCCCCGACGGGGCGTTCTTTGACAGTACGAGGAATACTATGGAAGGAATAACGTCATACAACCGGGATGGCGTTTGCCCTCCCACGTTTCGTCATGCAGAAATGCTAGTTATGCTCCGGGCAGAGGCAGCTACGGTTATTGATGCTTGTTTTCAGCCTGGATTTGGGCTGCGGGCTACCGATAAAGGCGCCTTTGGTCCCCAAATCTGGATGCGAGATGCAATGCTCGCTAGTGTTGCTGCACCACCAGCTTCTCTGCAACAGACCCTTGAAACTATGCTCGGCTACGTGCGAGAAACAGATGGTGTTGTGCCGTATCGGGTGGAGAGCAATCACCATGTGCGCTCATACGCACTAGGGTGGCTAAAACGCTTTGGTGTAGACCTCGTGTCTCGCCGCAAACCAGAGCCTATCTACCGGGACAGTCCGCTTGCCGTAGAGGCGATCGATACGGTCCCAGCAATGATCATCGCCTTCTCCCAGGTGTATAACCACCTCCTGCTAGACGATGCTGGTGCAGCGGGTGGGTTTCTAAATGCGCACTACCCTACGCTGGTGCGAGCCTTGGATGCCGATGAGCGGTACGTGGATCCGCGGGATGGTTTGGTAATCTCACCTGAGCTCGGTGATTGGGCAGATGACGTGCGGCGCAAGGGGAAACTCTCGCTGCTCAACATACTGTTCGAACGGGCTCACAACTCCATGTCGGCCCTCTCAAACGAGCAGGGAGATCTAGTTCGCGCAAAGACCTACCTGCGCCGGTCACGTGCTATGCGGCGGAGTATCATGCGCACCTTTTGGAACCCGCGAGGGTTCTTCCAGGCAGGTCAGCATGATACCCGTATCGATTCACCAGCCAATGTGCTTGCTGGCCTCTTTTGGCCGCAGAGCAGGGCAGCTGCCCGGGGAGTGTTGACCACCGCTGCTCAAACCGCAGCGGGTTCCGGGTTCTTGCGTATCTTCGATCGCGGGTACCCAGCGACCATGCTGCGTACGCAGTTCATGCTTGCTGGATTCTCGGATTTCACAAACAGACACGTGTACCCATGGATTGCCCAGGTTTCGATCTTGGCACGACTGCGGCGCGCTCGGGCGTTGCAGCGGCGCGGCAATCTGTTTGCTGCTCAAACAACCAGGTTGGTTGAGGGAGCCTGGGCAGATTTTCTGGCGATTTCTGAAGTGCATCAGCGCAACGGAAGTTTCTACGAGATTCTGCACCACCGAACTCTTGAGCCTGCTGACTTTAGGATTTGGGGAGTTATCCCCATTTCTCGGTCGTGCGAGGGGTTCCTCTGTAGCGCAGCTACCTGGATGGCGGTCGTTCGAGAGTTCGAGACCCACTTTGGTCTCGATCTTTCACATTAAAAGTAGCGCCCCTAGTCCTTGCGGACCGGGGGCGCTCTTTGGTTCCACCCTACATTTCGCAGAGGTGGAAGTCGTTGGGGTCGTAGGGGCTCTTGACCGAGAGCCAATAAGCATCCCGCTCCGAGCCTGAAAAGCTCTGGTGGGGGGTGCCGGGCTCAATCAGAGATGGCCCTGGGTTCTCGGCAAAGCCGATGGTCCTGTGTGCGTTGCCACTTAGGACGACCCCAGCGTCAACGCCCCACTTGAGCGGCAGCATCATTTCACCAGCTTCCTCGTGCAGATGCCGCTGGGTGCAGTGGCTCACGCACTGCAGTGCAACGCCGACCGTTGGGTCAAGAACACCACGAGTAGGCACCCAGGAAATGACTGACCCTCGCTCGTGCGTAGCCTCTGTGACGAGGGTCGCATGTACGTCTGACTTTTCGGCACAAACTAGCTGGCGAGGCAGTAGCAGTACTGCCAAATCGAGACCTTCAGTTGATGGGCGAATGTTGACCACTGTGTCTACGATGACAGCGATCTCTACGTCATCACAGACGGGGGAGGCTTGCAGCACACCACCAATGAGGCTGAAGGCTGTTTTGTCGGTGGTCAGTTGAACCTTGGCAGCGCCGAGGTTAAAGATGATGGCGGCAAAGTCAGCCGGAAGCGTGTATGTAAACACGCCTCCTACCAACTCGGGTGACGAAATTCGAGCTGCACCAATGCGGTGCTTGCCCATCACAACAGAGCTCATGACTCGCCGCAACACTAGCACAATTTCGCTCAAAAGTCAATCTGCTTACAGGGTAAAACAGAACCCCCACCTGCCAGATGGCAGGTGGAGGCTGAGCGTAATGCTACATTTATCGGCGGCGGTTCTTGCGTCGTTGGAAAACCTTGAGCCGTGCGAGATTGGCTTCGAGCGCGGCAGCCGCAGTATCGAATTCAGTTTTCTCAGCTGCTTCCAATTTAGCTTGCT
>CALBLZ010000053.1 GCA_937895715.1 uncultured Candidatus Berkelbacteria bacterium | reverse complement strand
TACCTGACGAAGCAGCGACTGCAACAGTCGGCTGTTCACCGAAGCGCTCTGGGGGTAGCGAGGGATGATCTCAGGATTCTGCAGTAGGACGGGATTCTGAAGAATCTTCTTACCCTGAAAAAAGCCAACCTGGCCGACAAATGTCCAGGTGCTGCCAATATGTAGCTTGTCTTTTAAATAAGGCTGATTAAACCACTGAGCCTGAATCTCACCAGAATCATCACTCAGAAGAGCTCTGAGTACGGTGAGGCCGCGCTGCTTGGTTCTACCAACCTCAGCCCGATCGACCGTTGCCTGGATGGCAGTAAGCGGGCCAGAGCGTAGTGAGCTAATCGGCTGCGGGCTACTCGCATCTAAATAGGCCCGAGGAAACCAGTGCAACAGATCGTATACCGTATTCAGCCCCATATTCTGCAGAGCCTCGCCCGTTTTGGGGCCAACACCAGGGAGTAGGCGAAGCGAATCAGTAAGTAGGTAGCGCATAGCCTTATGCTACCGATACCTCCCCAATCACGCCACCACCCAGAACCCGGTTTCCCTGGTAAAAAACTGCTGACTGACCTGCCGCCACAGCCCATGCTGGCTCATGCAGGCGCACTACCACTCCTTGATCGTACTCAATACTGGCTACAGGATACGCTTTCCCTCGATATCGCACTTGGCAGAGTACGTTGCCGTTAGCAACTGCAGAAGCAATTGTATCGACCATCGATACTAAGCTTGTGTTTTCCTCTGCACCTGGAAGTAGTAGTGATTCAAGCTTTATATGGTTGACGTATATGTCTCGATCGTCGTGGTTATCAGAAATATACACAGCATTCTTCTCGATATCCTTATGTACACAGTAGACCGGTGGAACCTGTTGAATGCCCCGGTACTGGGTATAGGCAAGGTTGTCCATCCAGGTACCCATTCGCTCTCCAACGGTGTGGAACATTACCCCATTGTGGCGCCCCACAACGCGCGCCTCTTCGAGACGTTGTGCAAAGGTAAGGCCTGATTCTTCTCGTGGCAACAGGTATAAATTACCTGGGACTGGCGTAATTTGCTCTGCTAAGAACTTCTGCAAATCAATGTGCCCAATAAAGCAGATACCTTGGCTATCTTTTTTTTCTGAGGTAACCAATCCTTTGTCACGAGCTATCTGCCGTACAGCATCCTTATGCATCGACCCTACAGGAAGAAGAGTTTTGGCCAGTTGTCTCGACCCTAGAGTGTACAAAAAGTATGATTGATCCTTGCTCCCATCTACGCCGCGCTCTAAAAACGGCTGCTCAGAATGCCCAGCAACCTGCGCATAATGGCCAGTAGCTATGAAACTACCTCCAAGCTCCTCAGCAAAGCGTAGAAAGGCCGCAAACTTGATTTCCTTGTTACACATTATGTCCGGGTTTGGGGTCCGGCCGTTACGGTATTCAGATATAAAGTAGTCGACAACCAGTTCTTTGTACTCTTTCTCGAAGTTTACACTGCGGAATGGAATCCCCAACTGGTTACAGACAGCCTCTGCATCGGCTTGATCCTGCTCCCACGGGCAATCTGTTAAAGACTGAATCGTATCTGGGCTCCAGTTTTTCATAAAGACCCCCTCTACGTCGTACCCCTGGTCAACCAGGAGTGCTGCCGCTACAGAGGAGTCTACCCCACCCGACATCGCTACAATTACCTTTTCATGCATAGGCGGAGTCTAGCAGAAAGTAAGCGCCAGTTCTACCTTCCCTACTACACGGGTGTTGGAGTATTCACACATAGGAAACATGTATTGTAATCTTTTGCTACAGTCACGTATACTTAGTCTGTTACAATTTATAACAGAAATGTATGACCAATCGAGCTGCGTTTGATGCCCTGATTACCTTCGGACTAGATGAAAAGTCAGCCTCAGCCTACCTCGGCTTGCTCGAGCTTCAGCGTGCCACAGTCCTTCAGTTATCACGCAAGACTAAACTCGAACGCAGCGGCCTTTACCTGGTTATGCAAGATCTTGCTAAGCGTGGCCTGGT
This sequence comes from uncultured Candidatus Berkelbacteria bacterium, assembly GCA_937895715.1. Taxonomy (GTDB): domain Bacteria; phylum Patescibacteriota; class UBA1384; order CAILIB01; family CAILIB01; genus CALBLZ01. The sequence goes on along the minus strand of CALBLZ010000053.1, from coordinate 2,342 downwards.
ACACGAGCAGGTAGACGAGCGCGGCAGCAAGCTCTACCTCCCCGTTACGCCAACTCGGCTAGTTGATCTTGAGAAAGAACGCTTCACACGACTTGAATCTAGCCTCCCCGACCTACTGGCTGCATACGGCGTTACCAAACCAAAGCAGGATCACCCTGAAGTGCGCTGGCTGTCCCCCAGCAATACACTGGAAGAGCTGTACGCCGATATCGTGTCTACGTGCTCCCAGCTTTCCCCTGCAGAGCGGATTGTACACAGTATTATCTCTCAAAAGGACCAGGTAAGCATCCCTGCTGTCCTGCAAATGGCCTACCAACAGTCCTGCATGCAGCAACAGATTGTGAACCGCCAGGTGGCGGCCTCAATCCCAATGAGCTGCAGCCTGTTTGTCTATGGAAATAAAGTAGCGTTTCTAGCTTTAGCCGAGGGCTATGGCATGGTATTCGATAACCCTGCACTTGCCTACCTACAACGCACCCTCATTGAGCGCGTCTCGGCGTAGTGTTGCGTTTTCTAACAGAATCTACTCTTTAATCCCAGGCTCTGTTATATTTTCTGAATAGTACGATCATGTCATACCCGCCGCCGTCTTTCGTGCCCTATTCGACTTAACCTGTAGCTCCGAGCTCATTTTAGCCAAGCGAAGCAGCCTGATTACAACAAATTAACAAGCATAAGCCACCGCTAGCAATGAGGTAAAAACTAAGCGCGAAACCACTGACGGTTCTGCGCTTCTTTCTTACCCATCGAGGTATTCTTCTAATCTGTTAGAGCAAAGAACTCACGAGCGGTATGCGTTGTAATTCGATCGATTTCTTCTACGAAAACACCGTGTAGTTCAGCAAGACATTCGGCAACATTTCGCACGTGCATTGGCTCGCAGCGCTTCCCGCGGTGGCCTTCGGGCGCCAAGTACGGACCATCTGTCTCAATCATAATGCGGTCGAGCGGTACTGCAGCAGCAATTTCGCGTAGCTCCCCTGACTTTTTGTAGGTAAGTATCCCGGTAAACGAAATAGTGTACCCGAGGTCTAGCCAGCCAAACGCCTCTTGGAGCGTTCCGGTGAAACAGTGAATCACCGCCTTTTTAGCGTGGTGATCTCGTTTTAGAATTTTGTGTAGATCTGTAAAGCAGTCCCTACTATGTACGATAATGGGCAGAGAGTGTTCGTGCGCCACCTCAAGCTGAGTAGCCAAGCAGGACTGCTGAACCGCAATGCGAGCTTCACGAGCAGACAGGTCGTCCGCTTCTATCCCCTCCATGTGGTAGTAATCCAGGCCAATTTCTCCGAGGGCCACAAAGCCACCGCTCGCAACAAGCTCGCTAAAGGCCGCTTGCCAGCCCTCAGGCGCCTCGTGAGCATGAATAGGGTGAATCGCTGCAGCTGCGTGCAAAAAGGCGTACTTACCCGCTAGCGCGCGTCCTGCGGCACTACTGGTAAGGTCGGTGCCCGGGATAACCACATCGGTAACCCCAACAGATTGAGCTCGTGCAATCACCTCCTCAAAATCAGCCTGGTAGTCTGGGTAGGTAAGGTGGCAGTGGGTATCAATCATGCGCAAGCTTAGGCCACTGGTTCAGCAGGAACAATCCGAGGGAAAAGTACACCCGATAGTTTACCCAGCGGCTGCCCGGCTGGAATATGGCCCAGTGTGCCAAGCTGCTTGGCCAGAGCGTGTGTATCTGTAACGGTAAATACCTCACTAAGCACACGCTCAGCTGTAGCTGGCATCACCGGTAGCAAGAGAAGGGTCGCCTGGAGAATAATCTCGAGCAGTTCGTTCAAAAGGTTGTGGAGCTCTACTGCTGAAGCCTCACCCGCTTTCGCGAGTTCCCAAGGTTTGGCTTCTTCGATCCTCTTGTTGCAGTACACAACAAGGCTCTGGGTAGCGGCGGTTGCCTTCTCGATTCGCAGTTCTCCAACAGATTTGTGGTACTCAGAAATGGCATTGTGTAACACAGACTCCAGAATTACTGGGGTCTCATCGCTGTGTGCAGGAACAGCCCCGGCGCAGTACTTTTCGGTCATCGCCAGCACTCGGCTTACAAGATTGCCGTAATCGTTGGCTAGGTCGCTCGCATACACCTGAGCAAAACGGTCTCTGGTAAAGTCGCCATCATCTTGGGTAGGAATGTCGTTGAGCAGGTACCACCTGAGCGCATCTGAGCCATGAGTTGTTACAATTTCTAACGGATCGACGCCATTGCCCAAGCTCTTGCTCATTGCTACTCCATCAGCAAGTACAAAGCCATGTACTAGCAGGTTCTTGGGAACTGGTAAGCCCGCTGAAAGCAACATGGCTGGCCAGAGTAGCGCATGGAAACGTTGAATATCCTTACC
>CALBLZ010000052.1 GCA_937895715.1 uncultured Candidatus Berkelbacteria bacterium | reverse complement strand
GCTACCTTAGGACCGTTATAGTTACGGCCGCCGTTTACTGGGGCTTCGATTCAATGCTTCGCCTTGCGACTAACATCCCCTCTTAACCTTCCAGCACCGGGCAGGTGTCAGGCCTTATACCTCATCTTTCGATTTTGCAAAGCCATGTGTTTTTGTTAAACAGTCGCCTGGGCCTTTTCACTGCGGCCAATGTTGCCATTGGCGCCCCTTCTCCCGAAGTTACAGGGCCATTTTGCCGAGTTCCTTAGCCATGATTCACTCGAGCACCTTAGGATTCTCTCCTCGACTACCTGTGTCGGTTTACGGTACGGGTTTTTATAACCTGAAGCTTAGCGGGTTTTCTTGGAAGTCTGTTTACCTGCTCTATCTACGCCCCCGAAGGTTTGCAGTACTATTGGGTTTCAGCTAGACCGGCGGATTTGCCTACCAGTCCAATACCTACGCCTTTTAACGATCTATTCCGTCAGATCGCGGCAGTGTCACTACTCCGTCACCACATCGCAGTTATAAAAAGTATGGGAATATTAACCCATTGTCCATCGGCTTCCCCCTTCGGGTACACCTTAGGCCCCGACTAACCCTGATCCGATTAGCGTTGATCAGGAAACCTTAGTCTTTCGGTGGGCGGGTTTCTCTCCCGCCTTATCGTTACTTATGCCTACATTTGCTTTTCTAACCGCTCCACCACCGCTGACGCGTATAGCTTCACTGCTGTTAGAATGCTCCCCTACCGTCATTGCTGACCCATAGCTTCGGTGATACACTTAATGCCCGTTTATTATCCATGCCCGATCGCTCGACTAGTGAGCTGTTACGCACTCTTTAAATGAATGGCTGCTTCCAAGCCAACATCCTAGCTGTCTGTGCAATCGGACCTCGTTAGTTCAACTTAGCGTACACTTGGGGACCTTAGCTGATGGTCTGGGTTCTTTCCCTCTCGGCGCGTGACCTTAGCACCCCGCGCCTCACTGCCGGCCATATTTCATTAGCATTCGGAGTTTATCTGGATTTGGTAGGATTTGACTCCCCCGCACCCAATTAGTAGCTCTACCTCTATGAAACTTAATGCCGACGCTGTTCCTAAAAACATTTCGGGGAGTACGAGCTATTTCCCAGTTTGATTAGCCTTTCACCCCTACCCACAACTCATCCGGAAACTTTTCAACGTTTATCGGTTCGGTCCTCCAGTACGTGTTACCGCACCTTCAACCTGGTCATGGGTAGATCACAAGGTTTCGCGTCTACCCCCTCTGACTATACGCCCTATTCAGACTCGCTTTCGCTTCGGCTTCGTGACTTAATCACTTAACCTTGCCAGAGAGGAGTAACTCGTAGGCTCATTATGCAAAAGGCACGCCGTCACAGAACAAGTCTGCTCCGACCGCTTGTAAGCACACGGTTTCAGGTTCTATTTCACTCCGCTATTCGCGGTTCTTTTCACCTTTCCCTCACGGTACTAGTTCACTATCGGTCTCTCAGGAGTATTTAGCCTTAGCGGATGGTGCCGCTAGATTCCCACAAGGCGTCTCCGACCTCGCGGTACTCAGGATCCTACTAGGTTAGTATCGCTTACGTGTACGGGATTCTCACCCTCTATGATTGGCTTTCCCAAGCCATTCCACTTCACTTTACTATACCATGTCGTAGTCCTACAACCCCGGTTATGCCGTAACATAGCCGGTTTGGGCTCTTTCCCTTTCGCTCGCCACTACTTAGGAAATCACTATTGTTTTCTCTTCCTCCGCTTACTTAGATGTTTCAGTTCAGCGGGTTTGCGCATTATTGCAACTACTCTTCAAGTAGTTAGGTTTCCCCATTCAGAAATCTTCGGATCAATTCATATTTGCTAATCCCCGAAGCTTATCGCAGCTTATCACGTCTTTCATCGCCTCTGAGAGCCTAGGCATCCCCCGTGTGCCCTTTCTTACTTTCTTCTTCTAACTGCCTTTTGCTCAGTTAGAATGCTTTTTTGAGCTAGTTGTCAGTTGTTCGTTGTTTGTTGTTAGTAAACCAACATCGCATAACTTACTTCCAACAACAGTCTCTACTGTTGTCTTCTCTTTCAATTACTTTTTTCCAATATGTCAAAGAACGTTTTCCGATTTGTCAATTTGCTAATTTGTCGATTTGTCAATGAATTGACTAATGGACAAATTGACTAATGGACAAATTGGAGCGTGGAGAATAACGGATTCGAACCGTTGACCCCCTGCGTGCAAGGCAGGTGCTCTA
>CALBLZ010000051.1 GCA_937895715.1 uncultured Candidatus Berkelbacteria bacterium | reverse complement strand
CTAGTACGTATACCTGATTTACAGATATAAGTCAACCCTGCGCCCATACACCAGCTAGAAGCTAAGGGTTTCCGGCCCTGCAACGTTGCCTGACACAATCGCCGGAGCGACACCGGTCCTACCAGCCGAGAACACAAGCAGATCCAGGTCCAGCTCCCCCTTGTGATCATCTGCAAATGATTTGGCAGAGGTGGCCATCTTAGCCTGCATGGACCTGAACCAGGTATGCGTTCGGGCTGCAAGGCATGCTTCCTCATCATAGGGTTCAAGCTCACCAAGCTCCCAGACTACATCCGTAAGCGCGAAGACCCCAGTGACAGGCAAGGCCCGATCTGCATTAGGATACGGGATCTCAAGAACCCGAAACGTTGGTTTGGGGTACTCAGCCCCCTCAGGCAACAGAATCTGGTGGCCAACAGCGAACCCAGTGCCGCCACCGCAGCAGCCACGTGGGAACAAGAGTGGCACACGCTTCGACATTAGGTTAAGTGACGCTGCTGAAGGCAGATCACCGTCACCCTTTTCACAGGGCGTAAGGTGTCCAAGCAGCTCTGGCTCACCGATAATCCTAAGGAACGGTGGATCTTGATTTTGAGGGTCTTGGCACACCGGGATGTGCGGAAAGTGGCGCGGATTGGCAACTTCGAGTCCCAATCTGTAGAGTGGAGCCCCTTTCAGGGTGGTGACAAGTAAAAGTGCGTTCATGACATTACCAAATAGGATACTAGCAAAAGTTTCTCAACTATCAAGAAAACCCCCGGTGCACACCGAGGGTTTTCATCTATCTACCGGCCGGCCGAAGGGGTTTAGCTAACAGCGATCTTTACACCAGGTCCCATGGTTGAAGCTACTGAGGCAGTTACTACCTTGTTGCTAATAAGCAGCTGAATAACTGTTTGGTAGTTGGTGAGCAGGTGATCAATTGGGAAGTTGGTACGACCGAGTGAAACGTGCACAACACCATTTTTATCTGCGCGGTACTCAATGCGGCCACCACCGATTTCGGCAGAAGCCTTTTCGATGTCGTCGGTAACGGTTCCAGCCTTAGGAGATGGCATTAAGCCCTTAGGCCCGAGCACTTTAGCGTACTTTGCAAGCTTAGGCATTTGCGCAGGAGTTGCAAGCAGCACGTCGAAATCAAGCTTTCCACCAGCAATTGCTTCGATAACGTCGTCGGTTGCAACAGCAACCTTCTTTGTTTTACCAGTGCCGTGTGGCAGGGTAACAGTTCCGCGTACAGCGTCGTTCTTAACCTTAACGTGAAGCTCGATAGAGCCAACAAATTTGGTGTATGAGGTTTTAACGGCAAGCTCGAGGGCTTCTGCAGCTGGGTAGAGCTTGTTTTTGTCTACCTCGTGCACAACAGCGCGATACTTTTTACCACGCAGACGGAGTGGGTCGAGCTGCTTTTTAACAGGAGTAGGCTCTAAGCCTTTTGCTTCACGAGCCGCAGCAGCCTTCTTGGCCTTTTCAGAGGTGCTTTCGCGGTTCTTGTGTTTGCGCTCGCCTTCTTCTGCGGCTTCCTCGGCAACCTCTTCGGCTACTACTTCGGTAGCATCTTCTACAACCACTTCAGTGGCTGGAGTTTCTTCTACAACTTCAGCAGCTGCAGTCTCTTCTACTGGAGTTTCAGTAACGTCGTTCTTCTTTGGCATATGCCTCCTAAGTGGTTCAAACGCTCGGATGAGCTCCCACAGTTATTATGTAGTTTGGTGATGGTGAGTTTCCTCACGCAGCTCACCGGTCTTGAGCCAACGTATCAGATTTGGCACTAGATTGTCAATCAGGTGCTCTACCTGCAGTAAATCGGAAGCTGGGAGTCGCTGCAGTACGTAGTCCTCTAGTGGTGGCTGATGCAGACGTCCTTCACCTTCTTGGTGGTAAATTCCTGCACCAATACGTACTCGCCAGTAATCTGCAAATGGCAGATGCTCTTGAATGGATTTCCACCCGTTATGCCCTCCATCTGAACCAGATTGGCGAATCCGAACGCTCCCCGGCCGTATGTACACATCGTCACTCGCAACGGCAAGATTGGAACCTGTTAATTCATAAAAGTCGGCTAGTTCCCGTGTAGGTTTCCCCGACAGATTCATGAATGAGGTTGGCTGAAAGAGTAGTACATCTAACCCCTCTGCTTTCACTTCCCAAAGTAACCCCCCAAATTTAGCACGCGGCTCCCCTGCCCCGAGTGCCTTTGCAACAGCTTCAACACACATAAACCCAGCATTATGCCGGGTTTTAGTGTACTGCTTGCCAGGATTACCGAGGCCAACAAGTGCTCGCTTCATACTAGAGACCAAGTCCTGGTGGAAGGTTGAGGTCGCCAGTAATCTTTTTCATCTGTTCTGCGGCTACAGCCTGCGCCTTTGAGATCGCTTGGCCCACAACGTTAACCAGCGCTTTCTCGAGGTCACGCTTTTTGTCTGGCTCTAGCCAGCTTTCGTCGATATCAACACTGATCAGACGCTGCTCGCCGTTAAACACCACTGAAAGGGTGTTGTCAGCGTTTGCTGCTTCAATTTCGGTTTCTTTAAGCTCCTTTTGTAGAGCCTTTGCCTTTTTAACCAGCTCGTAGGTGTCTTTTGCTTTAGCAAATGGATTTGCCATGGTAGAAATTACTCTTCTGTAGATTTAGTAAGCAGCGCTTCGATGAATCCCTTAAGTTCGCCATCGAGCACCTTGGCGGTCTGCGAGGTTTCGTAGTCTGTACGGTGATCCTTTACCAACTGGTATGGATGCAGTACGTAGGAGCGAATTTGATTGCCCCAACTTCCCTCTTTCACCTCGCCCTTGAGTATAGCAAGTTCCTCAGCGTTTTTCAGGGCTTGCAACAGGATTAAGCGGGATTGCAGAATCTTGAGGGCCATTGCCTTGTTTTGCTGCTGACTACGTTCATTCTGTACACTCACCGTTATACCCGATGGAAGGTGGGTTATGCGCACAGCTGAATCTGTTGTGTTCACGTGCTGTCCCCCTGCACCACCAGCCCGGTACACATCAATTTTCAGCTCAGTTTCATTAATCTGTGGAGCCTTATTCTGATCTACCTCTGGAATAACTTCAACGAGCGCAAAGCTGGTCTGGCGCAACCCCTTGGCATTAAAGGGTGACTGACGCACCAAACGATGTACCCCGGCTTCTGCTTTCAGGAGACCAAAGGCAAACGAACCTGATACGCGGATAGTGGCTTTCTTGATTCCAGCCTCTTCTCCCCTATTCTCATCGAGTAGCTCAGCTTTCCAGTTGCTACGGTTTATGCTCAGGGTACGATCTTCTGCCACCTCTGTTGTGCCAGATTCCACGTAGCGCAGAAACATCCGCTCAAGCATCTGCGCCCAGTCCTGGGCATCGGTACCGCCCGTTCCTGCGTGTATGGTAAGAATCGCTGGAGCAGAATCGTGCTCACCAGAGAGTATGGCTAGCCGCTCAAGCTGTGCGATCTCGGCTGCTACATCAGATAGCTCCTGTTCTTGCTCAGAAAGCTCTAGAAGGGCCGCAACATCATCGAGACGTGTAACTAGGCTTTCAAGCTCTGAAAGCTCGCTTTGGAGGCTCACAGCACGTTCTTGGTCACTCCAAAGGCCAGGATCGGCCACAAGCGCATGCACCTCAGCAAGACGCTCCCGCTTAGTAGGAAGCGAAAAGATGGTTTGAATGCGCTCGAGGCGAATAAGTAGTTCTTGTTTCATTGGTTCCCACAGTACCAGAAAAGGCTCCCCGGAGGGAGCCTTATTCTGTACCAAGCAGCTGCTTAGATGATGTCGAGCGAACGAGCGCTCTTCTTCAGCTTGCGCTTCAGGTGGAGGTAGCGGCCAGTTGTACCAGCTGCACCCAAGAGCCCGAGACCTGCGAACAGGTTAACTCCGGCACCAGTCTTTGGCAGCTCAACCGGTGGTTTAACCGGAGGAGGCGTTGGAGTAGGTGTTGGGGTTGGGGTTGGGGTAGGAGTTGGCTGTACATCGAAACACGTTTTGGCAGTATCGTCTGCAGGCGTGTTTGCAACATTTTCACCAGTGATGCGAATAGTATTCACAACACAGGCTTCATTTACAAAGGTGGCTGCAGTCTTAGCCTTAAAGGTAACGGTGACAGTTTCCAGAGGCTGAAGGTCACTTAAGATGACGATGCCGTCAGCAGAAGTAATTCCATCAGGCAGCTGAACAGTGCTTCCATTGCGGGTCAGGTATGTTGGACCAACATAGGTTACACCAGCTGGAAGAGTGTCCTTAAGGCGAACGTTTCGCGCAATCCCCCGACCGTCGCTGTTGCGAACGGTAAGACGGTACTCGATTTGATCACCTGGTTTCACTCGGTTCTCTTCGGCAAAGATAGTACCGCTCTTATCGAGACGGACGTCTTTGGTAACGGAGAGAATAGCTTCGTCTACCACTACTGGCTCGTCGATAACCTTAACGGTCATCTTTACGAAACCAGAGTACTGGTAACAACCATTCAGGTTACCGATAGTGATACCGCTCGTAACGAGGGAATCACCATTCTGGCTACCTGGGAGGGTTGCAGAGTTGGCAATACCAAGGCTGGTAACGTTTGGGTACCATTTGAAGGAACCTGGGACGTACTGGAGCTTTGATAGTTTAACCGTGGTAATGGTCATGCCGGGCTGACCCTTTTCTACACCGTTCACGACAGTTCCGGTAACAGTATCTGCGTTATCGGCAGAAATCTGACCAGTCATTACGTGAGTCTTTGAAGCAGTTGTTGGAAGGGTCATCCGAAGACGAACGTTCTCAGCTACTGATTCTGGGTTGGTGTTGTGGTAGTAAAACCACACGTCTACCAGGTTGTTGTTTTCAGCATTGGTTACTGGATCGATAAGATCAGAACCAACGTTGACTACCGGACCATTCTGAGTAATGTTACGCCCACGCAGCATTTCAAGGTCCCCGTTAAGGTCGTTGAAACGTGCGCGCTGACCACCAGCTTGAGCAGAAGAGGTAACTCCGCCTAGCAGTGAAGCGATGGCGAACACACCGAGAAGGGTTCGGATTGTGTTGCTACGATTGTTCATACGGTTTCGTTAGGTTTAGTGCGTGCTACTCTTGCGATTTCGCGCTACTATAGCACGTTTTACTAACGTTGTCCAGTATCCCGGGCTTAAAAGCCTGGGATACGGACGTTAACGTTAACAATCGCAGTGTCGTTCTTTTCAGTAATACCGGCAGCCTTAGCGTACGCAGTGTTCACGATACGGAGATCGTCGTTAGGACAATCAAGCACGCGAGCCTGGAACACAATGGTCTTGCTCATGTTCGGAGTCAGGTTGGTCAGGGTTAGACCAGCTGCAAAGAACTTAGCGGCATCTGTGTCGAGGTAGCTTTGACCATCAACGGTCAGGCTGCCTGGCAAGAAGGTAAGACCGGCTGGTAGCACGTCACGAGCAACAACTTGGTTGAGCGTGGTGTTACCGGTATTGCTTACTACAATTCGGAAGGTAACTACAGCGCTTTCGTTAACGTTAAAGATTTCCTTAACGTACGAACCTGTAGAGTTCTTTACCTGCTTAATAATGTTCAGACCTGGCTGACAGTTTACGATAACCTCAGCGGTATCCTGAGCACGTTCAGCGTTATTCCAGAACACCTTAGCGGTGTTAATCAGACTGTTACATACGTTGTCAGCGAGTTTAGCGCGGAAAACGATGGTTTGCTGATTGAGGGTACCAGTAGCAACCGAAGCGAATACGTAGCCGCTGTTCACGAGCACGCTATCGTTGGTGATCTGAGTACCGTTGGTACCGGTGTCCTTGTTGTACAAGAACGTGTACCCCGGAACGAACGTCATACCTGTTGGGAGAATATCCTTAAGGGTAACGTTGGTAGCGGTTGTGTTACCAGTGTTGGTAAGCACGAGGCGGAACGCGATGGTTTCGCCAGGAGTAGCATTCAGAGGAACAATCTCCTTCCACTCAGCTGAACCAAGGTTAGCGGCTGCTTTTGCAAGCGTGAAGCTAACTACTGGATCGATGGCGCGGGTGACAGTAATCGTTACTTCGTTGGTGTTAGCACACAGGGCACCGAAACATGCTTTCGCAGTGTTTGGGATTTCTGTGACACCAATTGGGAAGGCAGCAGTATCTGCAACACGAGCGTGGAAGTATAGGTAGAAAGAGGACGAGGCTGTTGGAGCCATATCGCGCCACTTCCAGGTGATCTTGGTCTTACCACCGGCAAGAGTTTCAAACGTGATGTCTGAACCAGCGTCGTTAAAGTGGTAATCCTTATCTACACCGTTTTCCTTGTAGCGGATCCAGGAACTGTCGGCGACATAGCTCAACTTAGCGTCGAGGGTATCTACAACAGTGGTGTTGGTTCCGGTACCGTTTCCGGTGTTACGAACGTAAACGCGGAAGCGAACACGGTCGTTTGGGTTAGCGGTGATAGCATTTGCTTCACCGGTACCATCACTCTTTGCAACCTTCTTTTCGGCCATAATCGCTGGAGTTGTTCCATCGACACGAACCTGAATCAGAACTGCTTGAGTGTACTGGTAACAACCGTTAATGCTACCGAGGTTTACACCGTTGGCACCAATCACGTCGTTACCATTTGTACCTTGTGGCCAAGACACTTCGGTCATAACGAGGTTGTTTCCATTAGGAACAGCCTTGTACAGACGGGCAGAGTTTGGCACGTACGAGATACGGCTTTCGCTACCAACCACAATGTTTGTGGCGCCAGTTACGGCAGTAGCGTTATCGGCGCTCACGCGACCAGTTGCCTGGTGTGTAGAACCGAGAGTTGTCGGGAGGGTAATCCGTGCCCGAGTGTTTAGAGCGGTAGTATCAGGACGGTTGTTGTGAACCCAGATAACTAGGTTTACCGTCTGACCTACGTTGGCATTTACCGTGGTGCGAAGAGTACTAGGACTCTCACCAGCGATATTTCCGCGCAGGGTTGCAGGATCAAGGTTTCCGTTGTTGAACTCAGGACCGTCAGCTACTGCAGTGAGGACACCAGCAGAGGCAGCGATACCAAGCACAGCTACAGGAAGCAGCTTGCGAGCAACACGCGCTAGCTTTGAGAAAAGCGATAGCATATGTGTATACATTACGATTAAACTGTACGGGTTTTAATCTGTCTTGCGACAAACCTAGGCCCATATCGTTAAGCGGTGGTAAGGCAATCTCACGACTGACTACCGGTAACACTGTTAACACTTTTTAATACCATTTTTTTAGGGTTTTGTCAATGGCTTATTGGCTTTGGAAGCCAACATTCTCGTGTACATTGTGAAATTTTTGGAATAAAAAACGACCCCCTCTCACCGCTAGGTTTGAGGAGGCCGAGTGCTCGTAAGGTGAGCTACCCGTTCTTCACGCCATGTACGCGTAGTCGCGGCCGGAGCCGAACCACGCTGGACGAGGCGCTGCTGCCATCGGGTTGAGCGAGAGCAGCGTTGCACGATGTGCTGCTGCCGGCTCCCAGATGGAAGCTAGCAGCTGTCCGGGGGGTGGCGGACCCCATTCGACGTCCCCTCCCAACCAGGGGTTGGGACCCGTATCGCCGGTGTCGCCTGGGAGATCGTCCCAGTCGATGATCACGTCGTCACATACGGTTTTCGGGAGGGCCTTGCAGGCGCCAGCCAAGAACAGCATGTCGAGCGAAATGATCTCGTTGCGGATCTGCTGCGTGTCGTTCACGTGCGCATGGCCGTTGAACGCTATGAAGATCCCCTTACCGAGGTCAGGCTGCGACGGCATGGTGACCGTAATAACCTTCTCGGTGGTGATCGTGGTGGTGGTGAAAAGCGTGCGCTCCACCAGATCAACCCGACCTCGCTGGGTCGTTACGATCGGCTTCGGCAGCTTCAGCCCCACCCGCGCTAAGGCCACGGTTGGGAAATGATTCTTGCAGCGAAGCGCGTTCGTGGCAGAGGTGAAGACCAGCGCATCTTCTGCCTCGCTGAGTTGGCCGGGGTGGTTGTACACCTCAACGTACTCGAGCGGGACATCCGTATTGCTGGCAGGATCTCGGCGGGAGAGTCCAACGACCGGCTCGTTGTTGGTCACGAAACCGAATCGGTAGTACTCCGTACCATTCCTGCGCTTGAACACCATCCAACCCAAAAGCGGGGTGGTGTGCGGCACTAATACCTTGCCGGTGCCGTTCCAAACAGCCGGATCGGGATCGTACTCCCCTCGCGTGATCCTCGTGGTGTGCGAGGTAAACGCTGAGAGCTCGTTCTCGTCGGCCAGATAGTAGGCGTTCGGTGGGAATTCCGCTGCAATACCTTCCCTGTTCTTCAACTGACTGGCAGTCAGCTCCGCTTTCGCAAGAGCTGCTAGCCTGTCGGCAGGAACCTGAGAGAGGTTGATTGTGCGGAACCCTCTTTGGGAATACACCGCCCGCATATCTTCCGCGGTCTCGGCAGGCATCGTCTTGACGCTTTGCGTCAGAACGCCGTTCTGCTTCATCCACTTGTAGATCGTGACGGTGCTCTTACTGGTCTGAGCGGTCGAACCGGAGTCCGACCGCTTGACGTCGAGGGTCTGTGCAAAGCCGCAAGCGGCAACGAGCAGACAGATCAGTGCGATCAGATGTCTCATTAGTTTTCTTCTCCGGCTTTGGTCGGCAGGACCACGTAGTATACGTGGACCTTGCCTTCCGAATCCTTCCACTCGATCTCTGCGGTTGCCAGGGCTTCCGCTAAGATTCGAAGTGAGTTCGACCCAACTACGTTGCTGCCTTCTTTCTTCTTCCCTTCAGCCGAATAGCCGTCAAGAAGTTTCCAGTGAACAGTGAACGTACCGGGCTTGCTGCTCGTGACGACCAGGTCGCCACGATCGAAGTCGACCTTGAAATCAGTCGGCGCAGCTTCGACGATGCGACCACGCTGGTCGACCGTCACGGTGACAGTGTTGTTCGTCGTCACGACAGGCGATTGCACGGGCTGCACAGGGTTGTGCAACGAGGCAAGTGCCGCGGTTAGACGTGACGAAGAGTTGTAACGGATGATGCCGCCGATGTACTGAGGTACACCGGTGCCCGTTTCAGCAGCGGCCAAGGTCTGGTAGTCAGCCATGGAATCATCGTTGAGGGTGATGCTGGTCGGCCATGCCCCTTTGACAGGGATGGTGATGCGAGCCATCGCACCTTCCCAATGATTGGATGCGCTCCAGGTGATGAACCACGTTTTAGCGTAGTCCCTCCCGGTAACCATCTCCACTTTGAACCCGAGGTTCAGCATCTCGGCTTGGGTGAACTTCGACATATCGATGCGGAAGAGCACGCGGCCCTCTGCATCGGGTTTTGTCATCGTTACCCGTTGGTCAGTAGCCACGCTGTTCTCGGCGTTGGCATTCACTTTCATGAGCGGTCGACCCTGTCCGTCGTAGCGAAGGCCAGCCGCAAGCGGCAGTACTTCGATTTCGATCGTATAGTCGGTCTTAGCGACCCCCCAGAACGGAATCATCTCCAGGGTTTTCCCCTTGATGCCCGTTACCAACTGACCGGTTTTGTTGTTCCGAAGATTGATGGAGAGCTCAAGGCCCGCCAACGAAAACTTCTGAACCTCAGCCCAGAGGCTGAATCCAACGTTCGTAGCACGGGAAGTCCCGCCATTACTCACGTTGGTGGTGGTTGTGCCACCAGTCCCTCCCCCAGTCGTCTGGGCAAAGGAAGTCATGGGCAACATCGCAACTGCGAGCGCCAAAGCGACGAGAGGATAGTTCTTCTTCATGTCTGTGCTCCTATTCGTGCATGTAACGCATGCTTGCGACACCCATAACCTGGTGTTTGGTATAAATCGCTATGTAGAACTGACTGATCTTGGTAGAACGGTCGTTCGTTGTAAAAGTTCGATGCTATTACTGAGCTGCACCGATCTGAAGTTCCCGTCCGTATAAGCGGAAAGGTTTCAGACTGGGAAAGCAGATCGGTTCATTTCCGTCGGGTTGCCCCTCCGTAAAATAAAAACGCTTGTGCCCAGTGATCCAGCCAAGAAGCGGGCGTGGTCACAGAGACAGAGGGTTGAATGGCTTGAAGCCTAAGATAACCTTCTGGTTGAGTGCTGTGAACCAGTCATCCACGTACCTTGCGGCACACACTTCTCAGCCAGATCACTATGCAAAAGCGCTGTCTGTTATTTTCGACGGTTCTGAATTAGCCAAGGGTCAATACGAGAGTGGACTATAGAGCAAAAAGGCACTTTTGTCAAGTACCAAAGCGCAATATTCCGAATTGTTATCTGGAAATTACTATTTTTTTACAACACTCGTTCCCTGCGGTGTGTCCTGTACGGTGTAGCCTTTTTGTTCTAGTTGAGCACGCAGTTCGTCGCTGCGCTGCCAGTTCTGCTGAGCTCTGGCTGCGTCTCGTTCATCAAGTAACACCTGAACATCGCTAGATAGTTCGATAGGAGTCAGCGCATGTGCGAGGCTAAGTGAAAGTACGGTATCAGCGTACTCCAAGAAAGATCGCTTCTCTTCTGGTGTAGGTAAGGCGCCAAGTGCCTCCCAAAGTACAGCGAGTGCTCGAGGTGTATTCAGATCGTTCATAAGCTCGGCACGGAAGCGAACCTGAAAGTCTCGGACTGCGTCTGTTTCGTCGGCTTCCTGAGCTTCGTGGAAAATCCGCCGCAGCTTCTCCAGGCTTTTTGCGGCAACATCTAAGCTCTCCCAGGTAAAGTTGAGCTTAGCCCGGTAATGAGTTGTATAGCTGAGCATACGCAGTGCCAACGGGTCGCACCCCTTCTCCTTCAGGTCTGCCAGGGTGTACACATTCCCCAACGATTTAGCCATTTTGCCGCCATCTACTAGAAGGAACTCAGCATGCATCCAGATGTGAGCAAGTGGTTGCCCAGTTACCGTTTCGCTCTGTGCAATCTCATTCGTATGGTGTACAGGAATGTGGTCGACTCCCCCACAGTGAATATCGATGCTGTCTCCAAGGTTTTCTCGAATAATCGCTGAACACTCAATATGCCACCCCGGAAAACCGGTGCCCCATGGACTCTCCCACTCCATATCGCGCCTGTGATCTGTTGGTGAGAACTTCCATAGTGCAAAATCGGTTGCAGTACGCTTTTCCCCTATCTCTACGCGAGCCCCGGCTTGCAACCCAGCGATATCGAGCTGCGCAAGCTTTCCGTAATCAGTAAGTTTTGAGCTATCAAAGTAGATGCCGTCAGAAGTGGCATAGGTATAACCCTTTTCCTCTAGTTCTTTAATGAGGTTAATTTGGCCTTCTATGGCCTCAGTGGCGCGGACCAAGAGAGTCGGCTGCTGAAGGTTAAGCTCGGCCATATCCGATACAAACCTATCTTCGTACCGCTTTGCCACCTCCCAAGCGGTGTTTCCTTCGCGACGAGCACCTACTTCGAGCTTATCCTCTCCGTCGTCTCCATCCCCTACCAGGTGGCCAACGTCGGTAATGTTCATTACTCGAGTAACCTCGTAGCCTGCCTGTTCAAGGGTCTTCACCAGCACATCCTCAAAGATATAGGTGCGATAGTTGCCAATGTGCTGATCGTTGTAAACAGTTGGCCCACAGGTGTACATACGAATAGCCCCAGCTTCCTGGGGCTTCAGTTCAACCAACGATCGGGTGAGAGTGTCGTACAGCAAGGTGTTAGATTCTACCGGCATCCTGCCAGTCTTCTACGGTTAATTCACGCTTGATCAGCTCGTCTGAAACCTGAACATTACTCTTTTTTGCAGGGGCACTTGGGTCGTGTGAATCTTCAGCGATTGGGACTTCGATAGCAGCGATGATCTTTTCCAATCCTTCTTCTGCCGGAACAACCTCTGGGTGTTCAGGATCGGTAATATGCACACCCATATCTTCTTCATTTGCTACTTCGTCGTCGTGTTCGTCGATGGCTTCTACTGGATCAACTTCACCTTCTTGGTCTGGATTGAGGACGGTAACAGGCATGGTTCGTATTACTAGGTTAGAAGCTACTGCGACCTTCTAGTGCGCGAGCAAGGGTCGTAGGATCAGCATACTCAATATCACTACCCATCGGCAAGCCACGCGCAATGCGAGTAATACTAACCTGGCCGGCTTCTGTTGCTTCTCCAAAGAGTTGCACGATATAACTTGCGGTCGCTTCACCTTCTAGCGATGGATTTGTGGCAAGGATTAGCTCTGTCTTTTCCCCTTCTGTAAGCCGTTTTGCAATCCGACTATGCAGTAAGCGCATGCGCAACTGATCTGGGCCAATGCCGTCAATTGGTGAAAGTGCACCGCCGAGTACGTGGTAGAGCCCATGGAACAGGTTGGTTTTCTCGAGAGCAATCACATCGAGCGGGCCTTCTACCACACAGATCTGACTTTCTGATCGACCAGATTCGCGACAAATGACACAGAGTGGCTTCTCAGAGATATTCCCACACTGTTCACAAGGCTGGAGACCACTCGTGATGCCTTCGAGCGCGTGAATAAACCGAGATACCTCTTGGTCGTTGCGCTGCAACAGGTTAAAGGTAAGGCGCGCAGCCATTTTGGGACCAATCCCCGGCTGACGCCCAAACGCATCGATGAGGTTCTGAACAGGTTCGGGAAGGCGAGCAGACATAGCCCTACCTTACGCTGTTTTTGGAAGAGCAGCGAGGGCTTCAAGTGCAGCTTGCTTGTGTTCGAGCACTTCACCTTCTGCCTCGAGTTCCTCAATCTTCTTAGTAAGTTGCTCTGGTTTCCAGAGAGCAAACTTACAATCTGGGTAGCCACTACATCCAAGGAATTGTCCTTTTCGGGCACGCTTCCAGGCTAATGGCTTTGCGTCGCGAGGACAGATTAAACCTGTTGGCTGGGCTTCCTGCAATGGTTGAGTTGTTTTACACTCCGGGAATTTGGTACAAGCAAGGAATTTTCCAAATCGTCCGGTTTTCACAATCATTGGTGAACTACAGTTTGGACACACTTTATCGGTTTCCTCGGTCATATCTATTTTGACAATCGACTCAGTTTTAACGTCAACATTGTCCTTGAATGGCTTCCAAAAACCTCCGAGCACCTGCTCGTATTTAGCCTCGCCATCTGCAATTTTGTCGAGCTTTTCTTCCATTGAAGCGGTAAAGTTCACATCAACAATGTCTGGGAAGTGCTCTGACAAGAGATTAGTAACAATAATTCCGACTTCTTCTGGAGCAAAGCGACGTTGCTCGAGAAGCACGTACTTACGCTGCACCAAGGTATCGATGGTTGGAGCATAGGTTGAAGGTCGGCCAATACCGTTTTCTTCGAGTGCCTTGATTAGTGTTGCTTCAGTAAAGCGCGGTGGTGGTTCGGTAAAGTGCTGGTCGGCTTTGAGCTCTTCGAGAGACGGCTTGTCCCCTGCTACAAGAGCAGGTAGGCGCTGGTCGTCTTCTTTCTCTTTTGCGCCAATTACCGCCAGAAACCCTGGGAATACAATACGCTGGCCATTTGCGCGGAAGATTCCCTTACCAGCGGAGATGGTAACCTGTGTTTGCTCAAGTTCAGCCTCTGCCATTTGGCTAGCGAGAGCGCGGCGACGAATGAGGTCGTACACCTTTTGAGTTTGCCCATCGAGACCCAAACTGTCGGCATTGCGAGAAGGATCTGTTGGGCGAATTGCTTCGTGAGCCTCTTGCGCCTGTTTTGTCTTGGTTTGGTACTTGTTAGGAGTACTCGGAAGGTAGTTTGTTCCAAACTCACTGGTAACGTAGGAGCGGATGGCTTGGATTGCCTCTGCACCCAAATCAACAGAATCGGTACGCATGTAGGTGATTAACCCAGCTTCGTAGAGCTGCTGAGCGGCCCGCATGGCGTTCTTTGAAGAAATACTTAGCTTGTTTACCGCATCCTGCTGAAAACTGGACGTGGTGTACGGAGCGCTTGGACGGCGCTTTACCGGCTTTTTCTCGACAGAATCAACCGTGTAGGCCGCCTTTTCAAGCTCAGATTTAATTGTTGTGGCCCGCTCGCCAGAGCTAATGGTAAGCTGCTCTATCTTTTCTTTATCGTACTCAATCAGTTTTGCTTCGAATTCGTTGGCCTTATGGGCGAGATTGGCAAT
>CALBLZ010000050.1 GCA_937895715.1 uncultured Candidatus Berkelbacteria bacterium | reverse complement strand
ATAAAACAATAGTGATTTCCTGAGTAGTGACGAGCGGAAGGGAAAGAGTCTAAACCGACCAATCTGTTAATGGTGGCAACCTTAGGATTGGCGGGGTCGAGGGACATATTTAGAGTCTATTGCCAATGACTCGAAGAGTAAAAAATCGTAATATTAGTTGAATGACCTGGGAAGGTCAACCATAGAAAGTGACAGTCTTGTAAGCGAAAATACTACGACTCTTTGAAATATGTTCCCAAGTACCACGAAATAAGTGGAAGTTTGTGGGAATCCGGGAGAACCATCTCCTAAGACTAAATACTCTCTTGTGACCGATAGTGAACCAGTACCGTGAGGGAAAGGTGAAAAGAACCCTTATTAAGGGAGTGAAATAGTACCTGAAACCATGTGCTTACAAACGGTTGGAGTCCCGATTTATCGGGATGACAGCGTGCCTTTTGGATAATGAGCCTACGAGTTACTCGTCTGTTGTTGGTTAAGTTCTTCAGGAACGTAGCCTTAGCGAAAGCAAGTCCTAACAGGGCGTATAAAATAACAGGCGGTAGACGCGAAACCGGGTGATCTACCCTTGGTCAGGATGAAGTGAGGGTAAAACCTCATGGAGGTCCGAACTAGTGTGGGTTGAAAACCGCTTGGATGAACTGAGGGTAGGGGTGAAAGGCTAATCAAACTCGGAAATAGCTCGTTTTCCTCGAAATAGCTTTAGGGCTAGCCTCGGACTATAGTATTATGGAGGTAGAGCACTGATTGGGCTAGGGCTGTCACAACGGTACCAAACCCAGACAAACTCCGAATTCCATTAATATGTTCTCCGGGAGTCAGGCTGCGAGGGATAAGCTCCGCGGCCAAGAGGGGAACAACCCAGACCATCAACTAAGGCCCCCAAGTCACAGTTAACAGATAAAGGATGTTGAGTTGCTTAGACAACTAGGATGTTGGCTTAGAAGCAGCCATTCATTTAAAGAGTGCGTAATAGCTCACTAGTCAAGCGACTCGGCGTCGACAATAAACGGGACTTAAACTGTGCGCCGAAGTTATGGAATAGAATTAATTTTTTATTGGTAGAGGAACATTGTAACAGCAGTGAAGGTGTATCGTGAGGTATGCTGGAGCGGTTACAAAAGAAAATGTAGGCATAAGTAACGATAAAACAGATGAGAAATCTGTTCACCGCAAGTCTAAGGTTTCCTGAGCTACGTTAATCGACTCAGGGTTAGTCGGGTCCTAAGCTGAGGCCGAAAGGCGTAGGCGATGGGTAACGGGTTAATATTCCCGTACCGGGTAAAGACTGTTTGACTGTAAGGAGTGACGCAAAAGCGTAAGGTCAGCCAACTGGTGGATCAGTTGGTTTAAGGTGGTAGGCTGAGAGGTAGGCAAATCCGCTTCTCATTAAGGCCGAGAGCCGAATACGGGAGCATATAGCTCGAAGTGGCCCCAAGCATGTTGCCGAGAAAAACTTCGTACAGGAGGTCTTTGTCCGTCCGTACCGCAAACCGACACAGGTAGACGGGATGAGTATTCTAAGGTGCTCGAGTGAGCCGTAGCTAAGGAACTCGGCAAATTAACCCCGTAACTTCGGGATAAGGGGTGCCCCTTTTGGTGAATTATTCACTAAGTAAACTAAGGGGGGCCGCAGTGAAATGGCCCAAGCGACTGTTTAACAAAAACACATGACTCTGCGAAGTCAATCAAGACGATGTATAGGGTCTGACACCTGCCCGGTGCCGGAAGGTTAAGAGGAGAGGTCAGCGCAAGCGAAGCTTTGAATCGAAGCCCCGGTAAACGGCGGCCGTAACTATAACGGTCCTAAGGTAGCGAAATTCCTTGTCGGGTAAGTTCCGACCTGCACGAATGGTGTAACGATTTGGGCACTGTCTCAACCACGGGCTCGGTGAAATTGTGGTACCGGTGAAGACGCCGGTTACCCGCATATGGACGGAAAGACCCCGTGCACCTTTACTGCACCCTAATATTGGGTTCGGTTAAAGCATGTGTAGGATAGGTGGGAGACTATGAAGCTGGTACGCTAGTATCGGTGGAGTCAACGGTGAAATACCAACCTTGTTTTAATTGGATTCTAACCTCGATCCGTGAATCCGGGTCAGGGACAGTGTTAGGCGGGTAGTTTGACTGGGGCGGTCGCCTCCTAAAATGTAACGGAG
>CALBLZ010000049.1 GCA_937895715.1 uncultured Candidatus Berkelbacteria bacterium | reverse complement strand
TTTGCCGCTTAAAAAATAAGCGATAACGGTTTGGTAGCTACCAATGTAACAATATTAGCGCTTATCGCCTATTTTTTAAGCGGCAAATCGTGCAACGAAAGCATAACTTGTGTGTAACGTTTACCAAGTTGAGTTTGGCGCCGCCGTGCGCAGTGTTAGTTTTGTTACAATCTGCACTACTTGTACGTGAAAGTACGTATAAAAGCGATACAATCGCACTCAAAACGCATATGTATCGCTTCTATACGTGCTTGCAAGCCATTGATTACAAAGGGAAAATACCGGATATGACAACTTTGCCTAGCGTTTGCCTAGTTTGCCACGGGGGTAGGCTGGGCGTAAGTGCCTGTTATATATAGTGTTTACCTATTACACTATAATATATAGGCAACTAGGCAGACTAGGCAGCTGTTTTAGAGCTATACGCGCGACCCTCCCCAAAGATGGGAGAGAAAATTAACAGTTAGTAACGTTACATGTAATTGCTACCTACCGCACATGGCACTCCAAGGCGCCCCGTGTAACATTACTAACTGTTAATTTTCTCTCCCATACTTTTCTATTTCTCCGTACACTATAAGGCTGTGAAAAAACCTGCCTATTCTGCCTATTCTGCCTATTCACTGGAAAATCAAGCACTTAGCCTGCCTATTTATGCATCTAAACTAGGCAGTTTTTCGCCGTTTGCCTAGTTTGGGACCAACTTGGTAAACGTTACACACTACTACCTACTTTCGTTGCACGTTTCGAGGTTAGTATATTGACATTACACGTTACTTTTAGTACAATAGGGTTTCTTGAGTAAGGCCGCCAGCAATCCCGCTGTCGGATTGGTAGTTACCAAACGAGGAGTAACAGAATGAACACTTGTACAGAATCTATCTTCGCCAGTATCGTCCGCAAACTGAACGACCGAGGCATCACTCTCCACCGAAACGGTGAAGTGGAGCACTCCGACGGCACCGTTACCTACGACACAGACGCCGCCCTTATCTACCACGACGGCGGCGAGAAGTACGTGGTGGTAAAAACAGTACACGGCTACGAGGTGTGGAACGGCAACTCCATCGTGGCAAGAGGCGAGGACGAGTACGACGTGGACGTCCTCGTGGACGACATCTATCGCGCCGTCGTCGGCACGTCCATATTCACCTTGGCCGACTGGCAGCAGGAGGTGGCCAACGGCGACACCGAGCGCGGATACCGCGATTGGGTCGAAGCCAAGGTGGAAGAGGCTGCGCACGACCGATTGGTAGCTACCAAATAGCAAGCGGCCCTTCCTGCGCCTTCCACCGAGGGCGCAGTAGGGGTATTCTTGCCCATACTTGTTATAGGAGCCGAACCATGAAAATCATCAACCTAACCGGCGTACCGACCACGCCGGAGCAAGCTGACCTCGGCGTTATCGACCCGCCTGCTAACAAGGCGGAGTTCGTTCAGAAGATGCTCAACCCGATCGAGCTGCCGCACCCTGGCGAAATCGGCAGCCGTGCCCGCGGTATCGCCGCGGTCATGCACAGTTACGACAAGGCCACCACTGGTGCCTTGATCGGCGGCCAGCCGGCGTACATCAACGCCCGGTTGGAAGACGCACTCGTGGTAGCTGGCTACCCCACGTTCTACATGTTCAACGCGTCCTCCCTGCTGGAGATTTAGCCATGAACCTCCAGCACCAGGAAGCACAATGGGCAGCTGCGCCGACCACTGCCTACGAGGAGCGGTACGCCGCGCTGCTCGCCAAGATCAAGGCGGGCGCCGCTGACCGTTACACGATGGGCCGGGTGCGCAAGTGCGCGGCGGACTGTGCCCGCGCATCGGGCACCAAAGCGGCACGGTTCTTCGACTCCGCGGCAGAGTCGGTCGCTCGTGCGACCATCTTTGGATAACGATTGGTAGCTACCAAAAGGAGTAACACCGTGAACATCGTGAACACCACTGAAATCCCGCCCGCCGGCGAAGGCCGAGTTGTGATCCACCTGGGCGACAGTACCGAAATCTCCGCCCTCAATGAAAAGACGTCCTCTGTGGAGGTCCGCCACGCAGTCGGCTACCTCAGCCTGTGGAACATGAGCTACCCCGAGTGCCGGTTGATGTACAACGCCAAGGAGGGGGAGATTATCGCCACCTACTGGCGAGACGGCGTGCGAGGGTTTGTCATCTGCGCTGTGTGGTCCAAGAGCAACAGCGCCTTCTCTTTCCACTCGTAGGGACCGAGTACTGCGCCTTCCCCGAGGGCGTAGTGCAGGCAATCCTGCCTGATTCAACTTGTTAGAGGAGTAGGACATGAAACCAATAATCAGCCCTGTCCCAGGGGCTTTCGTTTTACTGCGCGCCGATGGCGTGTACACCGAGGCGCCGTTGTACGTGGGGCCTTTCGACTGTGGGTT
>CALBLZ010000048.1 GCA_937895715.1 uncultured Candidatus Berkelbacteria bacterium | reverse complement strand
GGTGAATACGTTCCCGGGCCTTGTACACACCGCCCGTCACGCCATGGGAGTTGGTACTACCTAAAGAGGCCTCGCCAACCGCAAGGGGGCAGGTTTCAACGGTATTACCGATGACTGGGGTGAAGTCGTAACAAGGTAGCAGTACCGGAAGGTGCGGCTGGATCACCTCCTTTTAAGGAGTTCAGTATCCATCGCAATTCACGGCCTGCTTTTAGTAGAACCGTCAATTGTACCATGCTTTTGAGTCCAATTCAGATACCGAAAGGCTATCTCTGGATTCTTAGGTATGTCCGGAACCGAGAGGTGAAGGAGGATACCAATGTTATTTACTTTGATTGCTGTTTTAGCTCTTTGAGCGAAAGATTAGTAAATCAGTAAAGGCGAACACCTAGGTAAGAGAACTCAATCGCTAAGCAGCTTCTATCGATTTCCGAAGTTTTTTTCGAAATCGAACTTTGATGTAGATCCTTTAACTGATCATATCGAAGTTACAATTAAATATGAGTAGAAGAGAGCAAAGTAGTAACACACGAGTTATTTACTATTGCACTGAGTCATTATTCTCGAGCGCGGTATTCGATACTTGAATACGAAGTTCAGAAATTTAAAAAATTAAGTTACTAAGAGTGCACGGTGGATGCCTTGGCAGTAAGAGGCGATGAAGGACGTAGCATAGCTGCGATAAGTTTCGGTGAGCCGCTAAGCAGGCTTTGACCCGAAAATTTCCGAATGGGGAAACCCAACCGAAAGGTTATTCCGAAAGGAAAGCAAACTCCGGGAATTGAAAAATCTTAGTACCGGAAGGAAGAGAAATCATAATGAGATTCCCCCAGTAGTGCGAGCGAAAAGGGAAGAGCCTAAACCTGCCGTCAGAAATGTCGTCAGGGGTTGTAGGGCGTATAATAAAGTTGATCTAAGTCTATAGACGAACCCAGTTGGAAAGCTGGAGCAAAGAAGGTGAAACTCCTGTAGTTTAAATGGACAAAGACGGCGAATACGTTCCTGAGTACCACGGGACACTTGAAATCCTGTGGGAATCTGGGTGGACCATCACCTAAGGCTAAATACTACTTACTGACCGATAGCGTACTAGTTCTGCGAAGGAAAGGTGAAAAGAACCCCGATGAGGGGAATGAAAAGACCCTGAAACCGTGCATTTACAAGCAGTCGAAGATCTGTACTACCTTCGGGTAGTCGATCAACGGCGTACCTTTTGCATCATGAGCCGACGAGTTACGTCTGTGTGGCGTTAGGTTAAACCGTGAGGTGTAGCCGTAGCGAAAGCGAGTCTTAACTGGGCGATTTAGTCACACAGAGTAGACCCGAAACCCGAGTGATCTACTCATGACCAGGTTGAAGGCAGGGTAACACTTGCTGGAGGACCGAACTGATGGGCATTGAAAAGCCCCCGGATGAGTTGTGAGTAGGAGTGAAAGGCTAATCAAACCGGGTGATAGCTGGTTCTCCCCGAAATATATTTAGGTATATCCTCAGGCAAATATTCGATGGGGGTAAAGCACTGATTGGGCTAGGGGCCTTACCGGGCTACCAAACCCAGCTAGTCTCTGAATACCATCGAAGTCAGAACCTGGGAGACAGTCAGTGGGTGACAAGGTCCATTGGCGAGAGGGAAAGACCCCAGACCAGCAGCTAAAGTCCCTAAATCTATGCTAAGTGGTAAACGATGTGGGAAGGCTCTGCCAACTAGGATGTTGGCTTAGAAGCAGCCATCATTTAAAGAAAGCGTAATAGCTCACTA
>CALBLZ010000047.1 GCA_937895715.1 uncultured Candidatus Berkelbacteria bacterium | reverse complement strand
CATAGAAGCAAACCTGCAAAAAGAAAGTAACGCGCGGAGAGAGAGACAATTTCTCCGCGAACACATGGCAAAGCTACAAGGGCGTACGGGGGATGCCTTGGCATCTCGTGCCGAAGAAGGACGCGGTACACTGCGAAAAGTTCTGGTGAGGAGTGTGCATCCGCATGAGCCAGAGATATCCGAATGGGGAAACCCACGTGGGGGCATGCCCACGGACGATGGCGTAAATTCATAGCGTCATCGAGGGAACCGGGTGAACTGAAACATCTAAGTAACCCGAGGAAAAGAGAAGATTCCGCGAGTAGTGGCGAGCGAAAGTGGAGAAGCCCGCAGCACCAAAAGCCTAGTCGAAGGTTCTGGAAAGGACCGCGAGAAAGCGTGAAAGCCGCGTAGACGAAAGGCGAATAAGCTGCAGAGAGTAACCCGGGACACGCTAACCCCGGGTGAAGATGGGGGGTCCACCCTCCAAGGCTAAATACACGAGATGACCGATAGGGCACAAGTACCGTGAGGGAAAGGTGAAAAGAACCCCGGCGAGGGGAGTGAAATAGAATCTGAAACCGTATGCCTACAAACAGTCAAAGGGGCGGAAACGTCCTGATGGCGTGCCTTTTGGAGAATGAGCCAGCGAGTTAATAGGTGTGGCAAGGTTAAGGCAGTCACAGCCGGAGCCAGAGCGAAAGCGAGTCTGAATAGGGCGTTGGTCGCACTTATTACACACGAAACCAGGTGAGCTACCCATGTCCAGGTTGAAGCGAAGTTAACCCTTCGTGGAGGACCGAACCGTTCCGCGTTGAAAAGCGGCTGGATGAGGTGTGGGTAGGGGTGATATGCCAAACGAACTTGGAGATAGCTTGTTCTCCCCGAAATCGCTTTAGGGCGAGCGTTGCGTGTTTAGCTGTGGAGGTAGAGCACTAGTTGGGCTAGGGGTCTTACGATTACCAAACCTATTTAAACTCCGAATACCACAGCTCCAAGCGCAGCAGTTGGACAGTGGATGATGAGATTCATTGTCGAGAGGGAAACAACCCAGACCCTCGGCTAAGGTTCCTCAGACTTGGTTAAGTGGAAAACGAGGTGGGCGTGTTGAGACAGCCAGGAGGTTGGCTTAGAAGCAGCCACCCTTTAAAGAGTGCGTAATAGCTCACTGGTCAAACGCGCCTGCGCGGATAACGTAACGGAGCTAAACCAAGCACCGAAGCTAGGGATTAATGGTAGGGGAGCGTCGTGGTCTGGACGAAGGTCAAGGCGGTAAGCCGAACTGGATGGACCACGAGTGAGGATGCTGGCATGAGTAGCGAGAAACATGTGAGAACCATGTTCGCCGTAAGTCTAAGGTTTCCGACGCAAGGTCAGTCCGCGTCGGGTGAGTCGAGCCTTAGTCGAGGCCGCAAGGCGTAGATGATGGACAACAGGTGAAGATTCCTGTACCGCCTGAATGGAGCGAAGCGGGGACGCAGAGAGGGAACACAGCCCCGTGCTGGACATCGGGGTGCTAAGCGTGGTAGGCGATGAGGGGGGTAGGCAAATCCGCCCCCGGAGCTGAAGGCGCGACGGCGGGTCTTTATGACCAGAAGTGTGTGGGCCTGACTGCCAAGAAAAGCCGCTAAGTGATGAAGTTCGGGCGCTCGTACCGCAAACCGACACAGGTAGACGAGTAGAAGATACCAAGGCGAACGAGGGAACCTTCGTTAAGGAACTAGGCAAACTAACCCCGTAAGTTCGCGAGAAGGGGTGCCGGCGCGAGCCGGTCGCAGTGAAAGGGCTCTGCTGACTGTTTAACAAAACCACAGGTCTCTGCCAAAGCGAAAGCTGAAGTATAGGGGCTGAAGCCTGCCCAGTGCTGGAAGGTTAAGAGGAGGGGTTAGCCGCAAGGCGAGGCTCCGAATTGAAGCCCCAGTGAACGGCGGCCGTAACTATAACGGTCCTAAGGTAGCGAAATTCCTTGTCGGG
>CALBLZ010000046.1 GCA_937895715.1 uncultured Candidatus Berkelbacteria bacterium | reverse complement strand
CGACTTAAGGTCTGGGTAGTTTTCTGCAACAGCAAAGACACTGCGCAGGGCTTCGGTGAGCTGGTTTTCTGTCTTTTCCATCCCCTTCACACCCTGTCCGCCAGCTGCGATAGCTTCGGAACGAGCCTTAGTGACATTTTCGAGCACATCCTTCTCTTGCTTAATGTACCCCTTAACTGACTCCACCAAGTTTGGGATCAGGTCGTACCGACGCTTTAGCTGTACGTCGATATCACTCCAAGCTTCATCTACCCGATTGCGAGAACGAATCAGGCCGTTGTAGGCAAAAATTAACCAGAGAGCAAAGAGGGCAACAACTACTGAGACAATCAAGAGAATACTCATATTGGTTTGATTAGAAATCTAACTCGGAGTATAGCACTATTCTCCCCTTACTTCTATGTAGGCAAAGGTTGCACCTACCTTAATTGCGCCTGTCGTCGTGAAGTCTTCGACTGGGGCAGTAAAGCGGTAGGTCTTACCATCAGACTGGTAGGCGTACCAGTACACGTCTGTGGTTGGATCAATTGGCAATTTTGTCATGTAAGCCGGAACCAGTGCGTTCAGCAGGGAGTCCAGAGTTCCCGCCTGATCGAGAGCTGGTCCAGAAGAAAGTGGGTACGACCCTTTAAGTTTTTTATACTCCGCCAGTGCCTTCTTTACATCAGCAAGGTCCTTAGCGCGCTGTGTGTCTCGGGCAATTGCCTCAGTGCTCGCCGGCTGGGAAGCAACAGGAGGTGTGGTGGTAATCTTCGGAACCGTCTTGGTAATCCCCTTACCCGTAGGTACAATTGGGAACTCACTCTTGGTTGAAGCCTTCTCGGCTTGGGTTATTTCGAAGGAGCTAAGATCGCTTGGAACACCGCGCAAGAACATCCCAAATCCTCCGATATACGCTGCCAACCCCTTTATCGCGCCCGCTTCACTTGCGCCAGCAGCTTTTGCAAGCTCTGGAGTATTCACGGTGTCGATTTGCTTATCGAAATCGGCAATTAGGTAGCGAACGTAGAACGTGTAGCTTGCCTCCTTATAGCGAATTGATGCCCTGAGCTGTGCATCTACAGGCTTGTTGGTTTTCCATTCATACTGCACCCCAGTTTGCACGTCGCTAATCA
>CALBLZ010000045.1 GCA_937895715.1 uncultured Candidatus Berkelbacteria bacterium | reverse complement strand
TTAACAATGTCGCCAATCTTGTACTTGCTAGTAGCTTCCTGCCATGGGTCACGCAGCAGGCGCTTAATCGAGAGAGAAACTCGGTTATCGGCAGTAGAAACTACGAGAACCTTTACGTTGTCACCAACGCTGTAGAGTGAAGAGATGTCGGTAACACGTCCCCAAGCGATTTCAGAAATGTGAACCAGTCCCTCGACTGAGTTTTCAAGGTCGCCAAGCTTAACAAAGAGACCGAAGTCGACGATACCGGTAACGGCACCTTCGAGCATGTCGCCTTCTTTGATGTTCTTGAGCTTTTCTTCTTGTAATACATCTCCCGCAGCCTTTTCAGAGAAGATCAGTTTGCCCTGGCTCATATCGAAGGTAAGCACCTTAACGTTAAGGCTTTTACCGATAAGATCCTTGAGGCGAACAAAGATTTCGTCTGGGTTGCCACCGTCAACACGTGGATAGTGTTCGCTTGCCAGCTGGGAAACCGGAAGGAATCCGGTAAAGTCGCCAAGTTCGATAAGCAAACCACCCTTGTTTGCGTCGGAAACGCGAACAGACATTGGTTGACCATCTTTAACTCGACTGGTGAGCTCGTTGGTAATACGCTCACGATCGGCACGACGAAGTGAGAGCACGATATTGCCGCGGTCATCTTCGAGTACCAAAACAGAGGCGACTACAGGGTCACCTGGTTTGAGTTCTCCGGCGAGCATGGATAGCTCACGCTCAGGAATTACGCCAACGGCGACTCCCTGGATATCGACCCAAATTCGGGTTGAGGATGAAGAAACAACGGTTCCTTCGATGACAGATCCTGGAATGAACGGTACAACCTTACCGCCCTGCTGTCGAATAAGAGATTCCATTGTGGAATCTGTAGTAACTGGAGTAGCTTTTGTCATGTGTAATGACTCCTTCTTGCGGGACAGATCGAGCCATCCGCGCTTGTGTCAGCTTAGCTTAAATTTTTAGGTTTGGGAAGATATTTAGACCTGCGAGCTTCAACGAGCTCTTGGGTCTTTTGCTTGGTAATAGTTGAACGCATGCCGCGAACGAGGAAAATCCCCCAAATCAAGATTGAGAGCTCGTGGATAGTGCGGATTAAGTCCATGCCGAGGTAGGGAATGCGCTGCACGCGGAAAAAGTACAAGATTCCCATTACGATCAGGTTCGACCAGCCAAAGACGCTCATTGCCTCACGCAGTCGGGGATGTAGACGCTTACCAAAGATGAGCGACGTGAGAGCAAGGACTAGGTTGAGCGCAATTAACGCAATGTACCACCACTCAAGCGGCCAGTCAGCAGGGGGCTTCACTAAAAACAGCCGCTCGGGCTGCCAAAAGATTTGCCAGTTTATTGTGCTGAACCAGGTCATATGTGAAAGGTTTTGGTGCCGCGACAGGGACTCGAACCCTGACCCCATTGCTGGGCTAGCCCCTCAAGCTAGTGTGTATACCATTCCACCATCGCGGCAGGCAAAACTGAATATACCAGGTAATCTACCAGAGGTCGAGGGGTGCAGACGCCCGTCCAGCTTATCGAATGCTGGACTAAGCAGACTGCCCCGTTTGTGCGCGTTACGATACCTGTATGACAAAAGTTTTCACGGTAAGTATTGGCAAGGGAAACCTGGAATTTGTGGGGGTAGATGTTGGCATACGGCCTGGTTTGCCACGCTTTGTTGTGGGTGGGCTTGCCACACATCGTGCCCCTGAAACTCGCGAACGACTACGTAATGCGTGTAAATCGAGCAAGCTGCCATGGCCTCAGGGTAGGGTAACCGTTAGCCTGGTTCCTGTTGGCAATCCTAAACACGGGAGTCTTTTGGAGTTGGGCATCGTTGCTGCGCTCTTCTGCAGCAGATATGAAACAGTGGCCTACCTTGGTTCTGTGGGTATACAGGGAAATGTAATGAGTGCTCCTGGAATGCTGGGTGCTCTATCATATTGCGCACGACATAAGGTGGCTGCTGTAGTCCCCAAAGACGCCGAGAGATTGGCCGGCCTTGTGCCAGGCCTCGTGTATGCTACGGTGAGCCACATCCGAGAGCTGCTGCAGGCTCCCCGATTTATTCAAAGTGACGGGGCCAGTACTGTTCGCCCCACTAGGGATGCGTATCTGATAGACACCATCCTCGGTCATCAGCAGGTTAAACGAGCGCTGCTAATCGCATTGGCGGGCAAGCACCCCCTACTGCTCTGGGGGCCAGTTGGGAGCGGCAAGACGGCTTTGGTGGAGGCCTCCCTTGAATTGCTACCACCGTTTGGTCAAGGAGAGCTTCTTGATGCCACTGAGAGGGCTGCAAAGCAGGGTCTCGACCTTGCTAGCTACGATCGGCAGTTGGTTACTGTTCCGATTACGAGTAGTGTCCCTCAGCTGCTTGGTAAATCTGGCCACTGGTCGTCTGCTACAGGTGGTCTCCTATTCCTCGATGAGTTGCCGGAGTACTGCCGAGCAAGCAGAGAGTCCCTGAGGGCTCCACTGCAGGCGCTACTGGGCGGTAAACCTGGCCCCGCAGTAGTGATTGCAGCTGGAAATCTGCGTAAGTGCGGAAATACGGGTACGAACCAGCGCTGTACCTGCTCGGGTTCCGAAGCTGCTCGCTACCGGCAATCACTTGGTGCCGCACTGCTTGATCGTTTTGCTCTGCATGTTCAGGTGCCGTGGCAGGCGCCAGATGATTGGGGCGTCGGGCAGTGTACCGGAAAAGTATACGCTGAAACTATCGCCCGAATCTGGAATGATAAGGCGACTAGGCAGAATATGCAGGTGGATAGCCGTGCAGAGAACCTCCTACACAAAGCTGTTGAGAAGCTTCGTCTATCAGGCAGGTCACGAATCTTAGTTGTAGAGGTCGCAAAAACTATTGCAGTGATTGAGAAAGAGGGCGTTGTTTTGCCAGAGCATATTTCAGAAGCCTTACAGTATCGAATGCGTGTAAATTAACCTGTACGAATTAAAAAAATCTGGCATACTAGGGCGGTCGGTAGTAGGTCTGCGTCGGCTACGCCGACACTAGACCTCACTAACCCGGCGATAACAGCTTTGTGCAGAATCCGGTCTGCGTCGGCTACGCCGACACTAGACCTCATTCGCTCGCAAGGAAAAGCAAGCGTTTCTTGCTCACTCATTTCGGTCTGTAGCTCAGCGGTTAGAGCAGTGCTCTTATAAGGCATTGGCCGCGGGTTCAATTCCCGCCAGACCGACCAAAATTACGTATAAACGAGAACAAGCCACCCTTCCTTTCGGATAGGTGGCTTGTCGTGTGTGAGACTTACTCCCGTGGAGCATGTCGCTTCCGGAAGCTTGAGATCACTGCGCCCGTGATCCCCCCGACAACGCTTCCCAGGACGAACCCCAGGAACGAGGTGCCGCAGGTTAGCGACACAAATCGGTGATCCCGCAGGACACGGCTCAGCTCCGCTGAGCTCGCCTTCGCGGAAGACCACAGATGGTCGCGCATCGTTTCGAAGCTCTGCATTCCGAAAGCCCAGCTTCCGAAAATCAGGATGGCCATCCAAACCAGGCAGAGCGCCAGGAGCGCCTTGCGGAGCTCCGCATTGGTCGTGGCGGCCGCAATGACCGCGATGATGAAGACGAGGGCCCCGATCAAGTGTGGGAGGCCGATGTAAATGGTGTAGGTAACTTCGCTGTTGTAGGGCATGGCTGCAGCCTCCGGCA